>JAYUSV010000091.1:0-2587 GCA_043755495.1 Synechococcales cyanobacterium | reverse complement strand
ACAACTGGCCGCTACCTAGTTTTATTACCCGAAGAAGACATTGATGTCGGAATCAGAGCTTTATCCAATTCCATCGGGAATGTTGGGGTCGCCAGATCGGGTGATTTTGAAGCCAATAGTTTTACGGCTGAAGAACTCGACAGCCCAAGAGCAGCAGTATTTGATAATTTAGGAGTTGCGGTTATTTCGCTAGATCCAGATCAAAAACGCTCTTTGGAAACAGCCGTTAACAGCAGTTCGATTTTAGCTGTAGAGCCAGAACGGATAGTTTATGCCCTGGGCGATGATCAGCATCTGGGCTTGTCTTTTGAATATCTCAAAGGATACCGAGATGCAATCAACCATTTAGTAGACCGAGCCTTGCCAGAAACAGAAGCCCAGGCATTAGTATCTGCCGTAACGGAAACTGCCAGTACTTGGGGACTTCAAGCTACTAGAGTTTTAGAAACCCGTTTCAGTGGGAAAGGTATTAGAGTAGCTGTATTAGATACTGGCTTTGATTTAACCCACCCTGATTTTGCTGGCCGCCAAATTACTAGTAGATCTTTTGTCATGGGTGAATCGGTACAAGATGCCAACGGTCACGGCACCCACTGCATTGGGAGTGCTTGTGGTGCAAATAGCCCATCAACCTTCCCTCGCTACGGAATTGCGTACAATGCGGAAATTTTTGCAGGCAAAGTCCTCAGTAATCGTGGCAGTGGTGGAGATCAAGGGATTTTAGCTGGTATTGAATGGGCCATAGCTAGTCGTTGTCAGGTGATCTCTATGTCTTTAGGGGCTGCAACCCGTCCAGGGGATACATACTCTCGCATTTACGAACGAGCCGCTCAACGTGCTCTGAGAAATCAAACTTTAATTATTGCGGCAGCAGGCAACGAGAGTGACCGCCGGGTTGGACAGATTAATCCAGTTGGGTATCCCGCTAATTGTCCTTCCATCATGGCTGTTGGGGCAATAACAGACCAAATGGACATTTCCTTCTTTTCTAATCGATCGATCAATCCCAATGGAGGCGGAGTAGATATTGTTGCTCCTGGTGGTAATGTTTTCGATAGTCAAATTTATTCCTCTTGGCCAATGCCCAAGCGCTACAATAGGATTAGTGGCACGAGCATGGCAACTCCCCACGTAGCTGGTATTGCGGCTCTCTACGCAGAGTCAAGTGGTCAGACCGGTCGAGCGCTTTGGAATTTATTGTTAAATAACGCGAAACGTTTACCACTTCTCCCGATCGATGCAGGTGTGGGATTAGTCCAAGCCCCGATCTAGAAAAGATATCAAAGACCAGCCAATATCCATACCAAAAATAACCTGAGGATACTGATTATGTCTATAGTTAAAGTATCGGTGGGCATTCAAGATGACCACATCGATCGGATAGGACAAGTAAGTGATTCTCTGCGATCATTTGGGATGGATATTGAGCAGACTATGCCGAATATTGGCATGATCACTGGCTCGATCGAAGCACAGAAAGTCGATCAGCTTCATCAAATTGCCGGTGTAGATGTTGTGGAACTGGAGCAAACTTATCAGTTGTCGCCCCCCAACTCACCGCTTCAATAGTTTTGGGGCGTTCAACAAACTACTTGGCACAACTGCAAAAAAAGATCGATCGAAGTTTGACAAGGCTGTACACACTCTGCTACTTTGGTAATTTGTCCACAGTTGGAAACTCCCATCGGAGCTGTCAATTTTGTAACTTATGCCAACCATTCAACAGCTCATTCGCAAAGCCCGCGAAGACTATGTAGTCAAAACTAAGTCTCCGGCATTAAAGCAGTGCCCACAGCGCCGGGGCGTATGTACTCGTGTATATACCACCACCCCTAAGAAGCCTAACTCTGCCCTGCGCAAAGTAGCTCGGGTGCGCCTAACTTCTGGTTTTGAAGTTACAGCTTATATTCCTGGGATCGGCCACAACCTGCAAGAGCACTCGGTTGTTATGATTCGCGGCGGACGGGTAAAAGATTTACCTGGTGTGAGATATCACATTATCCGTGGCACCTTAGATACTTCCGGAGTGAAGGATCGTAAGCAAGGTCGCTCCAAGTATGGAGCCAAGAGACCTAAAGTTGCTGCCAAGTAAAGCTTGAGCACCCATGCTGAGGGTACCGTCAATGTTTTACTATTTCATAGCTCATTTCCAGCGGATTGCCCCCAACCTGTTCGCTAGGGAGCCATTTAACTTTCTTCAGCCCTATCGATCGTAATTTTTTATGTCTCGTCGTACCACAGTCCCTAAAAGACCCGTCCCCCCAGACTCCGTCTATAACAGCCGCCTAGTTAGCATGATGGTCAGAAGAATCATGTATAGCGGCAAAAAGTCGATCGCCTTAAACATTGTGTATGACGCAATGAAGCTCATCGAAGAGCGCACTGGCACCGAGCCACTAGAGACTTTTGAAAAAGCCGTGCGTAACACCACTCCCTTGGTAGAAGTCAAAGGTCGGCGGGTCGGCGGGGCTACTTATCAAGTGCCCATGGAAGTACGACCCGATCGAGGTACTGCTTTGGCAATGCGCTGGTTGATCAACTATTCTCGCACTAGAGCTGGCAAAAGCATGTCGATTAAATTGGCTAA
>JAYUSV010000090.1:0-7592 GCA_043755495.1 Synechococcales cyanobacterium | reverse complement strand
TCGGTGGCAAAAAACTGGGCATTGCCCTGTTTAAAAGTGTAGTAGCGCTGACCGCCCATGTTAAATGGTGGATAGGTTACTTGGTCATTCAAAATCGGTTCAGTGGAAGTGGCTGCACAGCGCTCACCTCGATCGTTGCCACATACATCAGCGCGGGCATCATGGTTGCCCAGGGTGGCATAAAACTTCACACCGCTTTTTAGTAAGTTTTCATAGGGGGTAGCAAAATAAGCTTTGATTTTTTCAAATTCGCCGTTGGTATAAATATTGTCACCAGCCAATAGCACCATGTTTAAGGCTCTAGCTTGATGTTGTTGGAATAAAGCTTTGCCAACGGCGTATTGCTGCATACTACCTGTGCCCGTATCGGCCAATAGGCCAAAGCGGAAGAGGGGTTTACCGGGATGGATGGCTGGGAAAGATTCACTGCGTTGGCTAAGGACTAGCGTGCCTGCACCGATCGCTCCCAAGCCAGCGAGGCCAGAGATGGTAATAAATTGACGGCGATTGATACCCATAGCACGACCTTTCCATTGTTTAGTTTTTCACAGTACCATCATACCCAAGATTCTCGAAGTGAATTTGGAGCAATTTCTAATAGTCCCCTTTTCGTGAACCTCTTCTTGCAAACCAGCAAGATAGGCTCGCACAGCCAAATATTTTATCGGTAGAGCCGTCAAAATAACCGCAAGAGACATAGCATAATCCTTTTTTTACCAATGGTGAGCAGTGCTTTCGATCGAGACAGGAAACTGAAGATATTCCAGAATCAGCAGCCGGAAGCAATCAAGCTGTCATAGGTATTCTTTGAGTTTTGGGTATTCTTCGCCTGGAATAATTTATAAAAAATTCAACGGTTCTACATCGATCGACATACTCACCCCATCAGCCACTGCTGGAATCACTGGCACCTGCAAAGGCGCTCCTGGCAAATACTTCAACATAATTTGCCAGCGATAGCGATTTGCCACCCGCAACACCATCGCCGGACTAGGCCCTAAAACCTGATAGCTATCACTATAACTCATCAAAATATCTGCAATTCGCTCAGCCTCAGTTTCTACCAACCGACCATCAGCACTACTAAAGCGCAGCAACACCAACCGACCAAAGGGTGGATAGTTCAATGATCTTCTGGCCTCTAATTCACTGCCCACAAACTTGTGGTAGTCCTGGCTAATTACCGCTTGCAGAGTAGGATGCTCGGGGTTATAGGTCTGAAGGATTGCTTTGCCCGGTCGATCGCCCCGCCCGCAGCGCCCCGCCACCTGAGTTAAAGTCTGAAAAGTCCGCTCTGCTGCCCGGTAATCGGACATATTCAACAAGCCGTCAGCAGTCACGATTCCCACCAAAGTTACTTGGGGTAAATCAATGCCCTTGGCCAACATTTGGGTTCCCACCAAAATATCGGCTTTACCAGAGCCGAAGTTAGTCAAAATCTCTCTGTGCATTCCTTTATTGCGAGTAGTATCGCTATCAAATCGCAAACAGCGCAGTTGGGGGAAATGAGTTGCCAATTCTTCCATCACTTTTTGGGTGCCACTCCCAAAAAACTTTAAATAAGTAGATTGACAAGTTGGACACTGCTTGGGTTGCAGAGCACTATAGTTGCAATAGTGGCAGCGTAATAACGGCTGACCATGAGACTGGTGGTATGCCAGCGATACATCGCAGTGGGGGCATTCCAGAGCTTCACCACAGCTCCGACAGCTCACAAAAGTACTATGGCCGCGTCGATGGATAAATAGAATCGCCTGTTCTTTGCCCGGTTCTAATTCCTGTAAGGCTTGTTTTAGAGCATTGCTAAAGATCGATCGATTGCCCTCTTTTAACTCTTGGCGCATATCCACCACCTGCACCGTAGGCAAACCCTGACCTGTCACTCGATCGGGTAAAGCCACATAGCTCCAAGTGCCAATCTCGGCAGCCAGCCAACTCTCCAGCGCTGGAGTCGCAGAACCCAAAACTACCGGACAATTGGTTAAAGCCGATCGCCACTCCGCCACCAACCGAGCATGATAGGTAGGCATGGGCTGATCTTGTTTAAAGCTGCCGTCATGTTCTTCGTCCAAAATAATCAATCCCAAATTTGGCAAAGGGGCAAAGATGGCCGATCGAGTGCCAATTACAATCTGGGGTGTGGCCAGCAGCATTTGTCGCCAGCTATCATAGCGTTCACCATCACTGAGGGCACTATGATATACAAGTACTCGATCGCCAAAGCGGGCGCGGAATCGATCGGTGAGCTGAGGAGTCAGACCAATTTCTGGTACCAGCATGAGTACTGATTGCTGGCGATCTAAAACCGGCTGAATAGCATGGAGATAAACTTCGGTTTTACCAGAGCCAGTGACTCCATGGAGCAGGATTTTTTTGGGGAGTCCTAGTAGATCTACAATTTTCTGGACGGCGCTACTTTGAGCCGGAGTGAGTTGATAGTTTACGTTGGTTTGCCAGATACCGGAGGTGCGATCGCTGCGGATGATTTCTCGATCGATGATTTGGACATAGCCATCGCTGGCTAAGCTTTCCAGGGTCTTTTTGGTAGTCTGAGCTTGCTTAAGATAGTCAGTAAGCAACATCTCACCGCCCTGCTGCTGCAAAAAAGCCAAGATTTCTTGCTGACGTTTGGTGAGTTCCAAATTACGAGGATTGCCAGTTAAAACAACTGCTAACTGCTGCTTTGGCTTGGCAACTTTGGGCGGCTCTAAGTAAGAAACCACCAGTTGAAATTTATGGAGCTGGCGCATTCCCGTTCCACCACCGCGCACCTGCTGCATTAGGTATTGCCAGCTATAGTCTCGATCTTCAGTAGCTTTCAACAGCTCAACAATCTTCAGAGCCGTGGGCAGCAAACTCATTTGATAGCGCTCTAGTTGATCAGCGGTACCAATTAACTTCACGCGCCGCTGCGATCGACCTAAAATTCCTGGTGGCAAAGCAATCCGAATTACTTGCATTAGCGGAGTGTAATAGTATTCAGCGACCTGTCTCAATAATGTCCAGTAGTCGGCAGAAAAAAACCCGGCACAGACGATTTCGCCTACTTCTTTGATTGCTGAGGGATCTAAGTTTGCCGGAATTTCGGTGCTGCTCCGCACCACGATCGCCCCCAAAATCTGATGGCCAAAGGGCACCGAAACAATATCACCCACCCCAATACTGCGATCGGCGGCGTAGGTATATAGTCCCTGAGTGCCGGGGCAATCAACGAGCACCTCAACCCATTGGCTGGTGGGAATGTCTGCGGTTAAAGCGGCGGGATTCATACAAGTCAGCTAAAAGAGCGCACAGATCATGATAATACAAAGGTTCGCATTTTGGATCAAAATAGAGGAGAAAACAGCATAAATCCTACCCAGAGCGCCGCAAACTGTTAAAGTATGTAAAGCTTTTTGTGTTATCCCCAGTCCCCCGCGTGCAGATCCACTCTACATTTGCAGCCATTGCCAAACCCACCGCCATCGCACTTGGCAACTTCGATGGAGTCCATTGCGGACACCAGCGGGCGATCGAGTTACTTTTGACCCATACCGGTTCTCTACATCCCACCGTGGTCACGTTCGATCCACATCCCCAGCAGTTTTTTTCTGGGCAGCCGCGCCAACTGTTGACCACAGTGCCAGAGAAGGCCAGTTGCTTGGAGTCTTTGGGTATTAAACAACTGGTATTACTAACATTTGATGAATATTTGGTGCATCTAACTCCTGCTGAATTTGTCACCAAGATTTTGCATCAAGAATTGGCAGCCCAGCAAATTGTCATTGGTGCTGATTTTCGATTTGGTTATCAGCGCGCAGGTGATGCGACGATGCTGACCAAGCTAGCGGCTGAATATGGCATCGAAACACATATTTTGGAGTTGGAGTTCGATCGAGATAAGCGCATTGGTAGCTCTAGAGTGCGAGCCGCTCTGTTAGATGGTGAGTTGCAGGAGGTCGATCGGCTTTTAGGACGCAGCTATAGTATTTCGGGATTAGTAGTACCTGGGCAGCAGCTAGGGCGGACTTTGGGTTTCCCGACGGCAAATATTGATTATCCGCAAATTAAATTTTTGCCCCACTTGGGGGTTTATTGTGTGCGGGTAGATACTGAGCAAGAACAGCAGCTTCAGGCAGTAATGAATATCGGCAAGCGTCCTACGGTAAATGGCCAAAGTACCTCAGTAGAGGTGCATATACTAAATTGGTCGGGGGACTTGTATGGTCAGCAGCTCACCATTTATTTAGATCAGTTTTTACGTCCCGAACAAAAATTTGCAGGCTTACCAGAACTGACCAGTCAAATCCAAGCCGACTGTGTGGCAGCCCAGGAGTTTTATCGAGCCAAAAATCACTAGGTCGATTCAATAGTTATACTTACTAACTATTGAAGTTCACTGAAATTTGTTGTCCAGACCAGGGAATACTAATTTTAGAGTTCAGCAAGCCCTTGTAATTATGACCATCGCCCCTCCCGCCAAACCCTACGCTAAAACCGCCAATCCTTTACAGCAGCTTCAATCAGAACTCAGCCAAGTGGTGATCGGCAAAGAAAAGCCGATCGAGCTAGTCCTGATCGCTTTATTAGCTGGCGGCCATGTTTTACTCGAAGATGTGCCAGGGGTGGGCAAAACAGTCTTAGCTAAATCGTTAGCCAAACTAATCGATGGCCGCTACCAGCGGATTCAATGCACTCCAGATTTGCTGCCTACCGATATTACTGGCACCAATATTTGGAATCCCGGCAGCCGAGAATTTGAATTCCTGGCTGGTCCGATTTTTACCAATATTTTATTGGCCGATGAAATTAACCGCGCTACTCCTCGCACCCAGTCGGCTTTATTGGAAGTAATGGCCGAGCAACAAGCGACGATCGATGGCCGCACTCACCCCATTGCCCGCCCTTTCTTTGTGGTAGCCACCCAAAACCCAGTGGAATATCAAGGGACTTTTCCGTTGCCCGAAGCCCAAATGGATCGGTTTATGATTTGCTTAAGTTTGGGTTATCCTAACGCCGCTGAAGAGGTATTGATGTTGCAGGGCATTAATCAGCGAGAATCTGGCAAAATTGTCCAACCCTGTTTGACAGCCCAACAGTTAGCGGATCTGGCGGCCAAAGCTCGATCGATCAGAGTAGAAACTATTTTGCAGCAGTATATTGTCAACTTAGTGCAAGCTACTCGTCGCCATGCCGATGTGTTGTTGGGGGTTAGCCCTCGGGGTTCGATCGCTCTCCATCAAGCCGTGCAAGCGCGGGCGCTGATTCAAGGTCGGGACTATGTTACTCCTGACGATGTGAAGTTTTTGGCTCCTTATGTTTTGACCCACCGCATTGTAACCAATAGCAGCAAGCGCAGTAGCCAAATCGTGGATGCTGTTTTACATGAAACTGCTGTGCCATAGGGGGTAATAATTTTTGATCGCAAAAAGCTCCTCTAAATATTGAGGGGCTTTTTTTGGCCGATTGAAATTGTAGAGATGAAAAAAAGCCGTCCCTGTGCAACAGAGAGGTTTGTGTTAGGATCCGCCTAGCCTACAGCAACTATTAGGCTGCAAAACTCCTGCAACTACCCGCACTGATCTGCAAGCAAAGCCTATTATTATGTCTTATCAATTACAGTGGCTCGATCGATTACAACAAGTACCCCAGTCAGCCTGGGATGCCCTTGCCCTGCCACTGAAAACACCGTTTTTAGAGTGGGAATGGCTAAATAATCTGGAAACATCGGGCAGCGTGCGAGCCGAGACGGGCTGGTTGCCCCGCCATTTAACAGTGTGGGAAGGCAGCACTTTAGTCGCTGCGGCACCGCTGTATTTAAAAGGACACAGCTATGGCGAGTTTGTTTTTGACCAACAGTGGGCAGATGTTTCCCAACGATTAGGGATTCGCTATTATCCTAAGTTGGTGGGAATGACTCCTATTACTCCGGCGGAGGGCTATCGCTTTTTGATGGCCGAGGGCATCGATCAGCTAGAGATGACGGCGCTGATGATGGCTGAGATTGATAAATTTTGCATTGCAAATAGTATTTCGGGCTGCCATTTTTTGTATGTAGATCCCAGTTGGCAATGGGCGATCGAGCAACAGGGCTTTAGTCCTTGGCTACACCATAACTATATTTGGCAGAACGATAGTCATCAGAGCTTTGACTGTTATCTCAAGAACTTCAATGCCAATCAGCGTCGCAACATTAAGCGAGAGCGTAAGGCAGTGACAGAAGCTGGGTTGACATTAAAGCCTTTGACTGGTGAAGACTTGGGGGGTAAAATGTTGCCGCTGATGTATGAATTTTATGCCGATACCTGCGATAAGTTTGGGTATTGGGGGAGCAAGTATCTCACGCCGGAGTTTTTTGCATCGCTGTATCCTAACTATCAGCATCGGGTAATGTTGATGGCGGCTTTTCAGGAAGGGGTAGAAAACCCGGTGGGGATGTCTTTTTGTATTTACAAAGGTGAGCAACTATATGGGCGCTATTGGGGGAGTAAAGATGAGATAGATTGTCTGCATTTTGATGCTTGTTACTATTCGCCAATTGAGTGGTCGATCGGCAAAGGCATTCAAATCTTTGACCCGGGAGCGGGTGGCCGACACAAAAAACGGCGAGGCTTTCCGGCTACTCCGAACTACAGTATGCACCGTTTTTATAATCCTCGTTTGGAGCAGATTATTTTGCCTTACATTCGGGAGGTAAATAAAATGGAACGCCAAGAAATTGAGGCAATTAATCAAGATCTGCCATTTACACCAAAGGAAGTGGAATTTGCAGAGTTTATTGGTTCTGTGCCATAGATTTAATCAAAAGACTGGCTGACCACTCGATAGATCTGCTGTTGCTCAAAGAGATCTAATAAATCGGCATTGATTTTGTGAGATTCGGCTTCTTGGCGAAGAATCGATAGGCTGCGATCGATCGAAAACTTCGGCTTATAGGGTCGATCGTTGGCAGTTAAAGCATCATAAATATCGGCGATCGCCATCATTTGTGACTGAATCGGAATATCCACAGCTTTTACGCCCAGCGGATAACCACTGCCATTTAGCTTCTCGTGATGGGCTCCAGCAATGGCGGGTACATTTTGCAGATGCTTCGTCCAAGGAATCTGCTTGAGGAAGTCATAGGTATGCACCACATGAGCTTCAATCTGCTTGCGCTCAGCCAAGGTTAGGCTGCCGCGTGGAATCATTAGCTGCTCAATCTCAGCAGCGGTCAAAATGGGTTGGGAATGGCCTTGGAGATCGGTATATTGCCAGTGAGATAGCTCTTGCAGATCGTGGCTAATAGATTCGATGCTGTCTAGCAAACCCGGCACAAAGTTTACCTGGGGGTCATCCAATTTTTTTACCAACTCCCAATGTTGATGAAGCCGATCGAGCTTACTTTGTAATTCCACATCTAAGCGCTGCTGATGATGGCAGTGAGGACAATCACTGCTGGCCTGGTGAGGAATACCAATTTGGAATTTAGCTTGGGCACAAGTTAGTTGCCATTGGCTTTGCAGGATGGTTAGCCGCTGTTCGATCGACTGTAACTGCGCCGGATACAGTTTGCGCTCTTTGCCCAAGATAGCTTCTGGCACGCCAACTTTGCCAAAGTCATGGAGCAGGGA
>JAYUSV010000089.1:0-2594 GCA_043755495.1 Synechococcales cyanobacterium | reverse complement strand
AGGCTGCCAATGCAGAACGTAAAAAACTCGTCGATACTAGAAACAAACAATTTAACCGATACATACTCTTAACTCGAAAATTATAGCACCCTACTTCTGCTTTTGTCCTGCATCTTCAGATACAAAGATATTTTATTGATCGGGTTAAGTATTTATTCCTAGGCTCCAAGCGAGGGAGACTCAGCTCACCTCAAGTAGCTCTAACCTTTATTCAGCAAAGTTTTCACGCACTAGATTCTGTCGGAATGCAGAGCTTGTGAGTGAGTTTTGAGATGCAAATAAATTTTTAACAGATCGATGCTGCCCTCAAACTTACCAGCAATAACTTGGCGAAAGGCCGATCTTTTGCTACCATTGTCATTCGGCGGGTGATTAGCTCAACGGTAGAGCAGTTGACTCTTAATCAATTGGTTCCGAGTTCGAATCTCGGATTACCCATAAATCAAAGCCCTTCAGATTCCTGAAGGGCTTTGATTTTGGCATCTATTCACTCAAAATTAACGGAAGTTGTCGGGGTTCAGGCGATATTGCGCCGGTACCGGCACTGGATTGCCAATTCGGTTGCCGGTGCCACCATCTTGAATTGATAGAAATGGACGAAGATCTAAACTGCCACGGCTATTACGGGGTTTGTAATTGGAATTGCCCCCGTTACCCAATAAACCACCAAGAAAATTGCCGCCACTGTTAGTGCCAGCGAAAGTATTAACTCCATCAGTTTGTTGGCCACTATCAGCCAAGGTTAAGTTACGGAATACCCGGTCTCTGGTGATAATCGGGTCTTGTTGAGTCGGTACAGTGAAAACGATCCGGCAAGATTGATCTTTTTCGGTGGTGACACAGACCACATTTTGCTGATTTTGGATACCGGTGCGTAGCTCTTGCAGACCATCCGGGCGATAAGACTCTAGTCTTCTAGCAATTTCACTACAGCGCCGCTGGGCATTCCAGGCCGAACCCATATCGGCAGGGACAGCCCAAGGATAGGCTTCGTTTTGACGAGATTGAGGGCGATATATAACGGTGAGTTGGCCATTGACGTTTTCACAGGCAAAGCGGGCTGAGCCACTAGTCACCACAGTTTGACCATTGACTTGGGTATTACTGCCGCTTTGGGTTCTGGTGTTAGAGTTCTCATCACCAGTCACAGTGGTTGGCTGAGAATTGGTTTGGGGTGCCCCGGGGCGGCTTTGTTGAGCTGCGGGAGTACCGTTGCTGCGGTTATCTCTTTCGATTCTAGATTCTCCCCAGGCAGCATTGGCACTCAAAACTAGTGCTAGAGACAAGCTAAGTAAAGTTAGTGGATTATTCATACAACAAAGTCCCGATGAAATAGATGAGTGGAATAAGTTAATGCGATAAGCTGAAGCTATCTGCAGGGAACAACTAATCTGCGTTATATTCAGCAGGACTAAATTCCGCCAGAAAAGTTTCTGAGAAACGTACTGATTCAAGGTCTGGTCGGTGGAATGGCTTAACAAAGCTTTATAGTCTGTCTTATTTGCCGTATACTACGGGAAAATAATATTCTTAATTTTGAGGAGACGGTTCAGGATGTCGGAGGCCACACAGCGGCTAACTATACCCAAAGAATTTGTGGGGCCACCAGATAGCTTAAATACCAATGTGTTCATGTTTTTTGGCGCATTGGCGATAGTATTTTTATCTACTATTGGATATTGGCAGTTCGATCTGCCCGGCTGGATTTGTTTTTCGTTGAACGTTTTAGCGTTGCACATGGCTGGCACGGTGATTCATGATGCTTCGCACAATGCCGCCCATCCAGACAAAGTCATGAACTCGATTATGGGTCATGGTAGTGCTCTGATGCTGGGTTTTGCTTTTCCGGTGTTTACCAGAGTGCATATCCAACATCATGCCAATGTCAACGATCCTGAAAATGATCCAGATCATTTTGTTTCGACGGGTGGTCCGCTATGGATGATTGCAGCAAGATTTTTCTACCATGAGATCTACTTTTTTCAGCGTCGTCTTTGGAAAAATTATGAGCTACTGGAGTGGTTCCTTAGCCGGATGTTTGTGGCTGTGATCATTTTGCTGGCTATCCATTACGATTTCATTGGCTATATTCTAAATTACTGGTTCTCTCCAGCTTTGGTAGTGGGGATTGCTCTCGGTCTGTTTTTTGACTACTTGCCCCATCGGCCTTTTGAAGAACGCAGCCGCTGGAAAAATGCTCGAGTGTATCCTAACCCGATCATCAACATCTTGATTTTTGGTCAAAATTATCACTTAGTACATCACCTTTGGCCTTCAATTCCTTGGTATAAATACCAAACGGCTTATCGATACATGCAGCCGTTATTAGATGAAAAGGGGTGTCACCAATCGCTGGGTCTGTTGAAAGGCAAAGACATGTTGAACTTTATCTATGATTTGTTTTTGGGTATTCGTTTTCACGGCCACAAGAAAACGCCTGAAAGTTGATAATTTGAATCAGACCAAAAAAGGGAAGCAATTGCTTCCCTTTTTTGCTTAGGCTGTTCAACAAAAAGATTGATCCGCTCACTTTTTTGGATTAACTATAATGTTAACGAACCACTTTTGCAGCTCAGGCAGTCGATCAATTTGCT
>JAYUSV010000088.1:0-2594 GCA_043755495.1 Synechococcales cyanobacterium | reverse complement strand
ACCGGCTATTACGAACCCATTCATCAAGGTAGCCGTACTCGCACCGCTGAATACAAATATCCTTTGTACAAACAGCCCGCAGACTTTGCTAACTGGGCAAAGCCCCATCCTACACGCCTGCAACTAGAGGGTATTGATGGATTGCAAGCTGCCAAAGGACCGCTGGCTGGCAGTGAGTTGCTATACATGAAAGACCGCTGGGAAGTAGTCTTGGTTCAAATTCAAGGTTCAGCGAAGTTTAATCTAACCGATGGTACAACCACCACTGTTGGTTTTAATGGTGGCACCGACTATGGCTATGAGAGTATTGGTAAATCACTGCTGAAAGACAAAAAAATCACTCAGTCTCAGGCGACTTTGCAAGGGTTAAAGAAGTTCTTCGCCGAAAACCCTAAGGATCTAGATACTTATGTATCGCGCTATAACCGTTTTGTGTTCATGAAAGACACCAACAACGGTCCGCCAATGGGCAGCATTAACGTGCCGGTAACTGCCGAAAGGTCGATCGCCACTGATAAATCGGTGATGCCGCCAGGAGCTTTGGCTTTGGTGCATACCAGCCTGCCCTATTACCAAAATGGCAAACTGCAACAGCGCTTGGTTAGCCGCTATGTGCTAGATCAAGATACCGGCAGCGCCATCACTGGAGCCGGTCGAGTCGATTACTTCATGGGAGTTGGCAAAGAAGCTGGTGAAAGAGCCGGAGTTACGGGTGGTAATGGCAAGCTCTATTATCTCTTACTGAAAAAATAATTTTTTGACCCTGCGGTTCAAAATCAAAAAGCGGACTCTATTATAGAGTCCGCTTTTTTGGGCTGAGATTATTCACCATTGATTTTAGGCTTCTGGCACCAGCATAGGTTGACGATTGTGGAATGTTTCCCACATTGCTAAGAGAGTGTTTTCGACGATCGCTGGCAAATGAGTAACAAATACGCCTTCTTCGCTGAGGGGGTTTTGGCAGAGCCAGTAGCCTTCTAAACCAATCTCAATCAACTCGTCATCACAGACCGACAAAGATACGACTTCGCTAGCCTCCCGACCAATGAGGTGTTCTAATTCTGGCCAGCCGGTTAAGTTTGTGGAAAGACCGAAGGAAGCACCGGTTGGCTCCACAGAGATCTTGTTACCTACTCTTAACGCCAAAAGCACTCGTTGGCTAACCCACTCTTCTAGAGAAGAGGACAATTTTTCGATATGTAAGTCTGTTTCTGTGTAGATTAACTTCAGCATGGTTAACAAAATTTAATATATTCAGGAGACAACTGAACTTACCGAGGGTTTTTACTCGGCAAATCCTTATTGGGCAACATGTGTAGATGCCCGGCTGTCACTTACTACAGCCTCATCTAGAACGATTCCGGAAACCTTCTCAAAATTCTTTAAAGTTTTTTCTAGAATTTGCAAAGCCTTTAGGGATAAGCATTACGGCTATTTATTTCGGAGAATAGCTGTGATATCAGGAACTTTTTTGTAGGTTTTTGATCACAGCATTCAGGTTAAAGGGGATTTGCTCAAGGCTTGAGCAGAGGCTACAATCGTATTACTGCAAAACAAAAATCTTCTTCGGAGTGAATTTAATTATGATGGGCGTGATGGTCAAAAGAGTTCCCACCACTGAAATGGAAGTAACTAGCATTCGTCTAGAGCGCGAGCTTAAAGAGAAACTCAAAGAAATTTCGGGCCATCAGGGCTATCAAGCTTTGATTCGGGATGTTCTCTGGCGTTTTGTACAGTAAAAATCTGGTGAATATCATCATCAGTACAGCATCGAAGATATTCGGGCAACCCTCTCGGCTGTTGCTAATGTGGAAGAGCGCTGCTGTCTAAGCGGCAAACTAATTGCTGTAGATGATGACATGATTCTAGGTTGGACTAACATGGGTGAGCTAGTTCCTATTCATCCTGATGCTTTACCTGAAGGTTAGTGGTTAGTCAATTAAGTCTAGATTAATTAACTAAATAAAAAAATCCCCCGGTTTTCAAAGGGGATTTTTTGTTGGATAACTAGCAGATTTTAGAGATCTTGCTCGCTGAAATCACGAGTGAGGTGATCGAAGGGTACATCGACAAAGCTAGTGTCAGCAATGCCAGCGGCAGCTACTTCTTCTTTGACAATGTCCTTCATAATTTGGATACCGACTACGGTAGGACCGATCGGCACACCAAGAGAATTGTAGGTTTCACGTAAGCCTTGTAATACCCGCTCATCCAACACATTATTGTCGGCAGCAATCATGGCATAGGTGGCGTAGCGCAAATAGTAATCCATATCGCGCAGGCAAGCTGCATAGCGACGGGTAGTATATGCATTGCCACCGGGACGAATGAGTTCGGGGTTTTCCTCGAACAAACGCAGACCGGCTCGACGGACGATCGAGGCAGCTTTGCTATTGATGATGCCCGCAGCAGCGATTCTGGCAGCTCCGGTATCAAAATAAGATTTGAGGCGGTCGATCGCATTGCCATCGAGGTAGCGCCCCGTAATATCGTAGGTCTTAATTAAATTTGTAACAGCGTCCCGCATGAGACTGCTCTCCTATGGAGTAAAAATATCTATCGTCCAAGTATGCCAGAAAAGCTCCAAACCTTGT
>JAYUSV010000087.1:0-2595 GCA_043755495.1 Synechococcales cyanobacterium | reverse complement strand
TTCTTATTTTGAATTTTTCTACGCCCTTTTTCTCATAATTTCGCCTAAAATAAAATAGTTTTTATATGCTAGTCAGGCGTGATGCAAGATGTGAGTATATCCATGGCGGTGGCGAAGAATTTTTGGTTTTGGAGGGTGTTTTTCAGGATGAACATGGGGATTATCCGGTGGGTACCTACGTTCGGAATCCACCAACATCTCGCCATACTCCAGGCTCAGTGAGTGGCTGCATTATTCTGGTTAAGCTCTGGCAATTTGACTTGGGTGATCGTACCAAATTACGCTCAAGACAGGGCAACAGCCATATATCGCTGATTTGACCCGGCTTGGTATCAGCATACTGCCGCTGTTTTCGGACGATCGAGAAACGGTGCAACTGGAACGATGGGAGGCGAATACAGCGATCGATTTACTCGCACCGGGTGGGCTAGAAATCTTTGTTATCCAAGGTAGTTTTAGTGAAGGAGGTGAGGTTTTTCAGCTTTATTCTTGGTTACGGTTGCCACCAAACTCACGGCTTTTGGCGAGATCTGGCTCAGAGAGATGTCAAATTTGGCTGAAGTATTTGCGATCGCCGTTGGGGTAAGTGAAAATAGGAAGATAGATTGAATTTTTCTGTTTATCCATCCGAATTTAGGTGGTTAGATAGAATTTTTCCACCTAATGATTGTTGGGCGGCTTCACGCTACAGGTTTAGAGCAAGTTATCGGTTGATGTTGACTGTGAAGCGAATGGATGGGTTTAAAATAAACGTTTAAGTCCGTTATCTGAGGCGTTAGTAATGATGGAAACGACGAGCATTGAACAAAACCTTACACCCGTGGAGCGTATTGCCCAAATCGTCTCTGCAATCTTCCATCCGTTAGCTTTGCCTGCGATCGCTTTCACCTTCTTGGTTGTTGCCGATTCGACTCATGACTTAAAGCACAAATTGATTGTTGAAGGCGTAGCGATTATCTTTTCGGTCATTTTAGTGCCTGCCTATATTTTCTTCCTCAAACGTAAAGGCGTAGTTGATTCTGCTGATATCACGATTCGCAAACAGCGAATTAATCCATTGCTAATGGCTGTGGTGAGCTACTTTACTGGTTTTTTGCTGTTAAGGGCTGTGGGTGCATCCAGTCTGATTCAAGGATTAATGTTTTGCTATGCGACAAATACTCTGCTGATTGTGCTAATTACGAATTGGTGGAAGGTCAGCATCCACACCACGGCAATGAGTGGTCCTCTAGTGGTGCTGGCTTATCAATTTAGCCGCGTCGTGTTTCCGTTTTTTGGGCTAATTCCATTAGTCGGAGCATCGCGATTGATTTTGAAGCGGCATACGTTTGCCCAAGTTCTAGTTGGTGCAGCGATTGGGGTCTTGATGACTGTCTTACAAATCCGACTATTTTTCAATGGGGTTTAGAACCAGCCGTCCAACAACCCGCTCGCACACCGACCGTGTGAAGCGATTTGGTTGAGTCCGAAAGGTTGCTAGCGGCGGGTGAAGCGGAACGATATGCTGCTTTGTTTACAGGTGTTGGCAGTAGTTTGAAAGTTACTGGTCGGTGCTTGAGTTTTGAACGCCATTCAGAATCAGGGCAATCGCAGCTTGCGTATACTGTTCAATCATTTCTGCACTCAACAGATCTTGATTTGGGGTCAAATGTTTGAGATTTTCATGAGCATTACCATAAAAGGCACATACTCCAATGATGTTGAGTGTGGTCATATATGGATCGAGTGGGCGGAAAATCCCAGCTTTTGTTCCTTGTTCTAGAAGTCCAGTGAATAAATCGATTGCTTGCTGCCAGCTTGTCTGTGTGAAGTATTTTCCTTGGTTCTGACTCGCTTCCTGAAATAGCAGCATTCCACGGTGACGATGTTTAGTTTCATAAGCGATCGCGACTCGAATCACCTCTGCTAAAGCTCGATCTGGCGATGAGGCTGCAAAATCAATTTGGGCGATCTCATCTTGAATCTCAGTTGCCGGACGTTGGAGAACGGTTTGATACAACCCTTCCTTGCTCTCGAAGTAGTAATAAATCATGCGCGAAGCAACACCAGCAGCTTTAGCGATTTTGTCTGTTCTTGCGCCTTTAAGACCATGCTTGGCGAATTCAATTTCAGCCGCGTCTAAAATTTGCTGCTTCGTCTTTTCTGCGTCTCGCACAGCGCGCCCCGACTTTTGAGTTGATCGATCGACCATAGTAAACCTTGCCGCATTTTCCAGATTCCATCATAGCCGCTCGTACCAGTGAACTAAAAAGTTAATTCACAGTTGACAACTGACTTCTGCTGCCTGCATAATTATGAATGAAATTTTTAATTCATAAAGAGTGAGGCGATATGAGCAAATTTTCTGGAATTCCTCTCAAGGACTGGCAGCCCTATGCCGATCAAAATGTTCGCGCCGACGGTATGCGAGTTGTTGTCGTGGGCGGTACCGGTGGAATCGGTCGTGCGTTGGCTTGCTGGCTTGCCGCGAATGGAGCAGAAGTCACGGTTGTCGGACAAACCTTCCGCGACGCAGATGTTGCACGCTTATCGTTCGAGCGAGCTGACCTCAGCCTCATGTCGGAAGCGCGTCGAGTTGCCGACTTGCTTCCTGCC
>JAYUSV010000086.1:0-2596 GCA_043755495.1 Synechococcales cyanobacterium | reverse complement strand
GCCGTTACTAGCCGCATGACTCAGGAGATCCAGGCCGAGAAACCCGGCAACCGCCAGACCACCCACTAAGATTGGTTTTTGAATTTGTAGACTCATCGCCTTAAAAACTCCGCAGATTGCACTGATTGGATAAGTTAGTGACTCTTCAGATCACATTCAGATCAGAATCACATTCAGATTCTAGAATATTGTCGGGAGATCACAGTGATCGGATCTCCACTCCTCAATATTTCTATACGCTGTTTGCTACTCAATTGGTACACTAGGTTCTTCGCTAGGCGGCTCTTGTAAGGTAGACAACACATCCGCAGTAATGGTGGCAGCTTCCTCGGAATCTACATCTAAAGCTACCTGTAACTCTTGGAGAAATGCCTTGCGCATGGGCGGAATAGTAAGCGGGTTGTCATCTTTACCGATCGCGCCACCCATAGTCACCGAGGCGGCAATGGCGATCGCATAGGCCGTAGGCACTAGGTCATCGGAAATCACATCCACGTCGTCGGCAGCATTAAACAATGCGCCCAGACCTTCTTTGTCGGCAATTTCGGCCAGTTTATCGATCGAAGCCAGCAAATCTTCTTCGGAAGATTCATCGAACAGCTCAAAAGTAGACAAAATATCGAGCAGCCGATCTACAGGAATTTCGGCATCTGGTCGATCGGCCAACATGGTAATTAAGGCGATCGATGCAATTCCTTCGGTAGGAGTAAGCTTCACATCGGTAAACTCGTCAGAATTATTGAGGATGGCCTCGTACTTAGTCATTTTGCACTCCTTATATAACTATTGATTTATTGGCGATCTGCTGGGTGATGCCAAGCAAACAGCATCGTACTTGATGTAATCAACTGTAAGATATAGCAGAACAGTTCCACACAAAGGAAATGAGCTTAATAATCGGAGAAGATTTGGGTCTGTATCCCATGCAAGTATGGCAGAATATTGTAGCCGCACCACCTATTACCCATCCGCCCTCTGGGAATTGAGTTAACCTAAACACCAATGACAATTAGAACCAACTTGGAATTCTTTGGTCGAATCCTCCAAAGACCGCAGCTTTCTAGCCGCTTAATGGCAGTCGGATTGGCCATGACACTGCTGTTTATGGCGATCGCCTTTCTTTCTCCATTGTTGGTGGCGCTGGGCCTGCTGGCAGATCCCCAGGATTCGATCACTTTTGCGATTCATGAACCACCGTCGTTTACCCATTGGTTTGGCACCAGCCGCGAGGGCTACGATGTTTTTTCCCGAACTTTGGCTGCCACCCAAGCCGCTTTTCAGGTGGTAATTGCCGCTACTGCCATCAGTCTACTAGTCGGCGTTTCTTTGGGAATGGTTAGCGGCTACTTGGGCGGTAATGTCGATCGGGTGCTGCTGTTTTTTATGGATACTATCTACACCTTGCCGGGGCTGCTGCTGTCGATTGTCTTGTCTTTCATTGTGGGACGCGGAATTATTAATGCGGCGATCGCCATTAGCATTTCTTATATTCCTCAATACTTTCGAGTGGTGAGAAACCAAACAGCTAGCTTAAAAAACCAGATGTTTGTGGAGGCTGCTCAAGCTTTGGGAGCTTCTACTCCTAGAATTTTAATAAAATACCTACTAGCTAATGCTATCCAGAGCGTACCAGTATTATTCACCCTAAATGCTGCTGATGCAATTTTGGTCTTAGGAGGCTTGGGATTCTTAGGTTTGGGCTTACCCGAAGAGATCCCCGAGTGGGGTCATGACCTGCGCGAAGCACTTCCGGCATTGTCTACCGGAATTTGGTGGACAACTTTTTTTCCAGGTTTAGCGCTCACCGCAATGGTTACAGGACTTTCTTTATTAGGAGAAGGACTGAGTGAACTAATTAATCCAAAAGAAAGGGAAAGCTAAAAGAAGAAGTCACAGTTCTTAGTTAGATCCTCCTTGTTCTCAAGGGGGATTTTATTTTATTACATTTAAATTATTTAAACTGCATGAATCAAAACTGTATCTATACAGATAGACAAAATCGGGGGTTGCTGCTAAAATGCCGATGGTGAAGAGTCTAACTGAAAGTCCTATGAACTTGAATGACGAGCACGAAGTTGTATCGCTCATCGTCCGCTATGGTTTTGACCTGGGAGGTCAGCAGGCCGCTGCGTTGGTTCGTTTGTGGGGAAGTAAGTACGATCGAATATGGTTATTGCCAGCCGCGATCGAATCATTGGATCGGGGAAGATATAAAGTTGCCTCGATCGAACAAGTCTTGCAGTCTTGGCAGCGCCAGGGCAAAATGACCCCTCGCTTTACTGCCGAATTTGCGGAGATGGTTTTGGGTCGCGGCCATCAGCCCGAGTCGGCAGATTCCCAAGAAGCACTAGATGAATCGTTGATGGACGAAGAAATTCACCAGTTTTCTGATCAAGATTTAGCAGAGGTTCATCAGTTCGCCGATGAAATTGGCCTCAGTGAACCGGCTCTAGATGAGGATAATATTAACTGGGGAAACGTCCATAGCCAAATGGCTTCTGATAAAGTGCCATTTAAAAGTGGTGTGGTTTCAGATTTAACAGCTTCTTGTTATCCACCTAGCAAGCTCCGTAAGCCCGGTGAAGAAGAAATTGTG
>JAYUSV010000085.1:0-2603 GCA_043755495.1 Synechococcales cyanobacterium | reverse complement strand
CGAAATTGTTGAATGATTGCTTGCAGGTTTTCGGCAACTGTAGTGATGTTTTGATGATTGCTGATTTTGTGGCCGATCGGGGTAAGCAATAGTTTTTTTTGAGTGTTGCGGATATATTCTTTGGCGGTGGCCTGCATGATGGCATGGGTGCGCAAAAAGTGAAATTTGTGGCTGATGAATTCTTGGGCGATCAACTCAATAAGTTGATCGGTGGCGTATTCCATGATCACGTTTTGGAGGGTGAAGCTGGGAACGCTGTGCAGATTGGCTTGAATGAGTCCGCGATTACTTAGGGAGCTAAGGGCAGCCGTGATATCGAGATCTTCGTGGTCTTCTCCTAGGCTGTCGGCCTTGAGAGTATCAATGGTGACAGGTTCCCGGTGGATGGCTAGCCAATAGACTACGGAGGTTTCGGCGGGGGTGAGTCGATCGAACTGTGATTTTAGTAGTGGTTTGATGCCGCCAACTACAAAGTCGGGGGCTTTGGAGAAGCTGTAAATGCTGCCGTAGAGGTTTTTGATAATTTCAGTAACTATTTCTAGGGCGAGGGGGTTGCCTTGATATTTGTTGATCAGCCAGTTGATTTCTTGGTCAGTGCCAATGATGCCTTGATCGGTCAATATTTGGCTGGCTTGTTGGAGTCCGGTGAGTTGCAGGCTGCGGATGGTGGGGATATGCAGGTGGCGGAGGCTGGGGGGCTGTTCGCGGCTGGTGAGGATGAGGCAGCTTTGGTGGCTGGCTTGGCCGATTTTTAGGAATAATTTTTCGTAGTCGTTAGTTTCTTTTGGGGTGCGAGGGAGGATTGATTCGATGTTATCGAGAACGATCAGGCAGCGATGTTTATGTAGATGTTGAATAAGGAGTTCGATTTGGTCACGGAGATCGAGCGGCAGTTTGATGGATTGATGCTGGGTGAGGTGCTTGATGGTGTCGCTGATGATTTTTTCGACACTGGGGGCTTCGCGGAGGCTGCGCCAGATGATGTGTTCAAATTCGGTGCTGAGAGTTTGGGCGATTTTAGTAGCGATCGATGTTTTGCCGATACCGCCAATCCCCAGGATGGTGATCAGTTGGGTTTGCTCTTGGCTAATCCATTGTTGAATGGTGCTAATTTCGGTGCTGCGGCCTAATAGAAATTTAGTAGAAGGAGCTTCGCCCCAGTCATGATTTATAGTTGTTTTTTGAGCTATGGCAATGGTTTCTTGCCAGGGGATATTTAGGATTTGGCAGAAGGCTTTGTAAGGTGTTGGTCTGATGGGTTTCCCTGCAAGGAAGCGTTTCCAGGTGCCGATCGAGACATAAAAAATTTCGGCTTTGTCCCAGTTTTCGGTGGGCTTAATAACTTTGCTGGCGGCAATTAGCCATTTGGGGTCATCGATCGGCCAGCCAATTTCGATGCGGGCTTGTCTGATGCGCTGGAGTTGTTCGGGTGTGGCTTGGAGGCTGGACATGGCAATTTGACCTATCAAAATAAATAGGCTGGACGATGCCTGAGATTTAGGAATTGCCAACCCCATCCAGTATTGTAGTATTTAATTACACAAAGTCTTCGATTAATTTTGGGCAGATTTAAAGTGTTCGATCAGTTCTTGCTTGGTGAACTGAAAGATTAAGGGGGTGTATTCGATGCTGGTGAGGGTCATGAGGTTGGGTAAGATGGCAGTGAGTTGTTCGTCGATCAACCCATAGCGCATTTCTAAGAGGGTAGAAATATTGGAACGACGCTCTTGCTCTAAGCCGCGTTCCATCCAACTAGTAGTCAATTCCATGATTTGCTCCTGTTCATTAACTGTTTGTATTTTAGCAATTTCTTCTTGAAAGACTTGTTCTTCGGTGTTGTTCAATCGCAGATAGGTATCGACAAAGCTAGAGATCAAGAAACTTCTGGCTGGGTCTAGCTGAAGGTTGACGAGTAGCCGCAGGCATTCAACCTTGACCTTTGGCCGATCCTGCTCATTAATGCTCATTTTGGCCATGAGTGCTGCGGCTACTGGGTTCTGGTATTGGAGAAAATCTCGCCAGTTGAGCCGATTGAGTTGGATAGACTGAAAATTGAATGTCAAGACATCTAGCTCTGGTAGAGCAATGCGGTACTGATTGGGTTCTGGCCGCTCGGGTTCATCGAAGGAGAAAAGTGCGATGGGATAAACTGGCAAGCGATATTCTCGATGAAGTTCTGCAAAGTAGAAGAACATGCGCTGGTTGAATTTTGCTTTGCTGGTAGCTTGGTTTTCAACGTGCACAAGAATTGAGTGAATCGAGCGTTGGGCATCGATTTCGCTGGCTTTGATGGGTACCTGTACTAAGATATCGATCGCTTTTCGATCGCCATCAACAATGTCGGTGAAATATTGCTGGGGCAGAAATGTTAACTCTGCAAGCTCCAAGTATTCGGAGAGCGCAGGGGCGAAGAGTTCGATAAAATCCGCGAAAAAGGTTTCTAGAAGCTGTTTAAAGAGTTGGTCGTGATCAATTGGTGTTGTCATAGGCTAGTGGGGTATGAGGCAATACAAAAGCTGGGAAAGCTGGCTATAGTACATTTAGCCTATCACGTTGTTTGAAGAATTGGTCGATCACCTCTGGTGCAAGCGGAGCTATCGGCG
>JAYUSV010000084.1:0-7687 GCA_043755495.1 Synechococcales cyanobacterium | reverse complement strand
TCGGAATACCAAGACGCTATCGCTTACATAGAGAATAGTCATGGTTGTTCCTTGGACAGCATTATGGAAGCTAATCATGTCCACAATGTCGGGGCGGTTGAAGGATCCCTGCCATCGATCTAAATCTTCGGGAAATTGCACTGTAGACTCGTTGTGATCAGAAAATATTAGAGGCACACCACCATCTTTGCCCAAGATATAAGCGTGGGCTAAATGTTCGTCTTGGCGATCGAACAACCAACTCCGAAAGCCACTATTGTATGGAATATCGTGGTTGACCACAAAAGTAACCGATCGATGCCAGGGCAGAGCGTTGCCTTCATTTGCTGGATAGGCCAATTTCTTCAGCGATCCGCCAAAGTTAAATGCTTCACGCATTGTATTGAATAACGGAAAATCATAGGCAGCAATCCAGGTTTCTTGCAAAAAGGGGATTAAAAAGATCTGCTCATCTTGATCACCACCGGTTAAAACTTCCCCAAACAAGAACTTGCCACTCAGCAATTTATTATCAGCAAAACTGTCGATGGTTCGTTCAGTCAAATGTTTGATTGCATCAATTCTAAATCCATCAAAACCCATGTCAACTAAAGCTTTGAGCATTTTAATTTGTTGTTCTAAAACCCAAGATGAGTCGTTCAAATCTGGCAGCCCAGAAAGATTTTCATTCTGCACCACATCTCGATTAGACCACTCACCACCGTCAATTTCTCCCCGATGATTGAAATCAAAGGCCGAAAAAAGGCCGTCTTTTAGGTTGCCATATATTTGATTAGCAGCAAATAAAGCCGGGTTATCTTGGTACTTTTGCAATTCTGCTGTACCCGGAAAATCGTAGTGATCACTGCGATTTTCGTTGGCCATGTGGTTAAGCACGATGTCTGCATAGACCTGAATGGGTGGACTTGCAGCATGACAACGCTGGATTAGTTCTTCTAGATCTTTTTTACCGCCTAGATAAGATAGCAAGATGCGGTAATCTTTGGGTTGGTAGCGCTGCCACCAACTTTCTCCTTGGAAATCTGAGTAGAGTGGTGGCGGAATCAAAATTGCCCCGTAGCCAGATTTCTGAATTTCATCGAGCTGTTTGATGATTTCCTGATATTGCCAGTTAAAGGCATGGAGGGTAACATTCCGCATGTTTTTCGGTGTTTACTTGAGGTACGCTGTAATTCTAGCTAAAACTAAGTCAGTTTTTCTGTTCGTACAGATTAAATTGATAGGTAAGTTTTAGCCAAAATCGCTGCCTGGGTGCGATCGCGTAAATTTAGCCGACCCAGCAAATTAGTCACATGATTCTTTACTGTGCCCTCCGAAATATATAACTGCTGGGCAATCTCTTTGTTACTGGCACCAGCAGCAATCAACTTCAACACCTCCAATTCACGGGGCGTTAGCTCCTGTAACTCCACCGGCAAAACCACTTCGGCTTCACTGGCTTTTCTGGCCATCACCTTGGCCATCATCCCTGGAGCCAAATGAGTGTAGCCTCGATCGACCGCCCGAATTGCCGCTGCAATTTCTTCTGAAGGCGTGTCTTTTAACAAATATCCCTTAGCTCCATGCCCGATCGCTGTCGATACATAAGTATCGTCATCAAAAGTAGTCAGAATCAAAATATTTACAGTAGGAAACCGCTGGCAAATTTCCTTAGTGGCCATGACTCCATCCATTACTGGCATCCGAATATCCATCAGCACCACACTGGGTTTTAGCTCTTGTACTAAATCGATCGCTACCTGGCCATTTTCGGCTTCTCCTACAATCTGCAAATCAGCTTCTAGCTCCAGCAACGCCTTCAAACCCTGACGAATCAAACGTTGATCGTCTACCAATAAAATATTAATCATGTTGGTCATTGCTATTCCCCAAGTTCTAAAATTTGATCCCCCATAACAGGAATAATCGCCATAATCTGACAACCCTGCTGAGGCTCACTGATAATTGCAAACCTGCCCTGTAAAGATAATACTCGCTCGCGCATTCCCTGCAAGCCAAATCCCGTCACGTTGTTGGTCGGAATAAAACCCTGGCCATTATCAACAATGCGCAGCTCTAGCTCGGTGAATCGATGATGGATTTCGATCCGCACTTCACTGGCTTGAGCATACTTACTAATGTTAGTCAGCGCCTCTTGGACAATACGATAGATAGTGGTGGCGATTGGTTGGGGAATATGGGGCATGGCATCTAAATGACATAGTGGCTTGAGATTATTAGAGAACTCAAATTCATCAGCTAATTTTTGGATAGCCATTGGCAAATCTTGGTTTTGCAAAGGGTCAGAGCGCATTGTGGATACTGACAAGCGCACATCATTGAGGGCGATCGAACCCAGTCTTTTGGCTTCGGCCAACACCTCCCGCGATTTTTCGGGTTTGATTTGAGAGAGTTTGAGCGCCATTTCTAAATGCAAATTTAGCGCCGTCAAAGAATGTCCTAACGAATCATGAATTTCGCGGGCGATGCGATTGCGCTCTTGTAAACTGCCCATTTCTTGGGCTTTAATAGCATAGCTACGAATCCGCTGATTGGCTAGGGCTAGTTCTTCTTTGGCTTGTTTTTCTGCCACAATTCGATCGATTAGCAACTGTAAGCTGAGCAAAATGCCCCCAAACATAAACACAAAACCCCACTTAAAATCATCCCGTCTTCCACCAGGAGAGGATGGCCGATCCCTAAGCTGAGAATGAGTGTGAGAAACTCCTCTATTTCCGCGTGATGCACGGGGTGGTAATGAATTCAAGGTAATTACTGACAAGGCAAAGATACTAGCTAAAATCCATAGTCGATACTGTCGGCCAAAAATTAGATAGCTGCGAAACATTACCACGACATACAGCAATCCAAAAAAAGGATTTTTGCCGATTAAGATCACCACCGAAATGAGCATTACTTGGGCGACAATATAAGCAAATTTAAACAGCAGCTTGCTGGCGGTTGGCAACCGTAAACCCATTACAGCCAACAGCACTAAAATCCCGATATTTAGCCAGACTGGTGGGGCAGATATATCTAATCGATGGGGAGCGACTTCCCAAACCATCACCGCCGCGAAAAAAATCCACTCAATGTATAGTAATAACCGCAAGGGGTGACGCATAACAGACCTATATTGATCATTGATAACTTGCTTCTATCTCAAATGCGATCACCATAAGCAAAGCTATCGAGGCAGAACGACTTCTTTAACATAGCTTTGTTTGACCGGAATAGAGCATTACTTTAGTCATACCTTACGGAACAATAACAGGAATTCGATCGTGACTTTTGCGCGATGTGGATCAAGGGGCAAAATTTGTATGATGGCAACATCGAAATCAAACACACCTCAAACCACCCGAGTTTCACCATGATGATGATTAATAAATTTGCTAAATTACTTCCTCTGCTGGCAATTGTGGTTGCAGTACCAACCTTTGCTGCCAGCAATTACCAACCTGCTCAACCTCAGAATGTGGGCTACATAGCCGAAGGCCCAATGGGTCGGCACTTGGATCGTCTGAACCTTACTTCTGAACAAAAGACTAAAGTACAGCAACTACACAATGCTACCAAAGCGCAGATGGAGGCAGTCTTTACCCCAGAACAACGCCAGAAACTGGCTCAAATTAGAGCACAGCGCCAAGCTAATAAACCTGGTAAAGCCAGTTGGGACTTGACAGCAGACCAAAAGGCTAAGCTCAAGGCTATTCGTCAGACTAGCAAGGAGCAAATGCAGGCAATTTTAACTCCTGAACAACAGGCTCAACTGCGTCAAGGTAGCGGCAAAAAACGTGATGGTCGGCATTTTGGTAGATCGGGTGGTCACATGGCTCGTTTCGATAAACTAAATCTGACTGCTGAACAGAAGACTAAGCTTGAACAACTCCACACAACAACTCGCGTTCAGATGGATGCGGTGTTTACGCCAGAACAGCTTCAACAGGCCAAAGTACGTCAGGATCAACGTCGTGCAATGGGTGGCAAATGGAAAAGCTTGAACTTGACTGCTGACCAGCAGGCTAAGCTCAAAGAAATTCGCCGATCGAGCAAAACCCAATTTGAGGCGATTTTGACTCCTGAGCAACAGCAGCAGGCTAAACAAAAACATTACGGTCGTGGTCATGGTGGTAATCACCAGATGTAATGCTTTTGGTGGATGGCTAAAAAAATCAAAACGAGCATGACTAGTTAATTTTTCAAGAACCCAACTTAAAGGATTCAACAAACATGCTGTAGATAAAACCAATTTTGAGGGCATTGAGTAGATCGGTGCCCCAGCTTCCTAAGCGGGTATAGTTTTCACGTTTTCGGTAGGCCAAGAAACTCACTAATTCAGTAATGGCCAACATTATTGCCGCGATCGCAACATCTAACATCGCCGCCTGACCAGAAATCAGTGGTATCGCGCTACCCAAAAAATAGCCCCCTAACAAACAAATAATCATCACCGAAGTCCGTCGCCAAGGATTGGCTAACCAGTTGCGAAGATTGATGCTGATATAGCCCAAGAGATTGCTAAGACGAGTGTTTTGCATGATAGTTTTCACATTCTGAATTTGATCTTACCGGAACTCTGGTCGTTCGACCTTACCTACTGCTCCCAAGGTGGCGATAATTTGAGAGCCATAGCTGCGATTGTTGGTACGGTTATCTAAAATGGCTACTAAGCCCGCCGATCGAGCCACAGTAGAAATCGATCGACGTAAAACTTTCATGCCCGCAGGCAACAAATATTGCCGAAACCAATCTTGGCGCTGTTGCTTATAGCCGCTGACCTTTGCTGCTACCAAGGGATCTTCTACCGAAGGAATTGGCAAAGTAGCAATAATTAATAATTTGGGCAAAGGAAATTCTTCCTGATGATCACACCAAAAATCCCAACCCGTCACCAAAATATTAGTTGTGCCCAAACCGAGTTTTTCGACTTGTACTACTGAGCCATACTGGGCCGCGATCGCCGCCGCTGCCTGAGCTTTTAAGGGCGTGTCACCCACCACAATCACCATAAATCCTGGGGCTGCCAATAATTGACGATGAATTAGCTCGATTGCTACCCGCACAAAAGCCGTCTGAAACATCGGGGTATTGGGCATTGGCATCCAGTTGGGTACGTAGAGCTGGATGGGGTCTAAGCTAATTCCGGCACCGAAACGCACGGTAGTCATTTCGCCCAAGCCTAACTCTCGCCGAAAACTGGAGGCTGTCGTTTCGCTATCTAACACATTACCGATCGCCACGCAGGTCTGTCTTGCCCAAATTGGGGCGAGTTCTGCACCGAGATCGATCGGGCGAGCAAAAAGAGTCACTGAGCCTTGAGATCGATCGACCCGTGCCCAACTCCAGCCTTTATTAAGCTGCTGCTGAAATTTCTGCCATACTAGCGGTAATTCTCTGTAAGTTAATAGCTTCTGTAAAATAAGTAGCTCCTGTTCTTCCAAAAAATAACAGTCATAAGGGTTTACTGGACGCTGGAAAATACTTTTGGTGAGTTGGACTCGTTGATCGATCGAGTTTGGCAATAATTTCCAATCAATGGGTTTGATTTCGGCTTGAAGCCAAGTTTGTACCCAGTGTTCTAATCGATCGGCTCCATCAATAATTATTGGGATGTCTAAATTTTTCTCTAACCAAATTTCAGGTGTTAACAGCAGCAAAGAATGAGGGGTGTCGAGGGAAAGAGATTTTTGCAGTTCAGACAAATCAGTGGAAATCTGATGCAAGATTCTTGGTTCTGCCACGATCGCCACTGGCTGCCCCCAAAGTAAAGCGGGGGCTAAGTAGCTCGATCGATAGGGAGCTTGCCGCGCAGGCACACCGGTTTGAATTAGAGCAGGTTTGCCCAAGCGGACGGCTCGCGCTACCAATCGCGCCATACTCAGATAGTGTGGCCAACTTGGATTGGTGATCCCCACGGATTCTAATCGTAAAATATCCCGGAGGGCGGTATGAACCTGGACTTCTAACACCAAACTTTTGACCTAGCACCGATTTTTTACAGACTTTCACATTTTGCCACAGACTCCGGAGGACAAAACAAAAGCCATAATCGCTGGTTCCTCATATCTATTCAGGGCGTATTTATTGCTGCTGAGGTAGTTCAATTTGTTTTGATAAATAGGAAAATATTTCTCAAGGAAGCTTTCACTCACAGACCTCACTGAACTTTTGATTGTTTAGCTTATCGAATACCTGTGAATTTTAGTGACCCAAATTTCAGTAACTTAAGCTTGCTACATCCCTATCAGCCACAATTGTGGTTCAATGAAAGATTCTTGGGTAACTTGAAAGCACATAGTCAAATTTCCCTTCCACATCCAGACCCACCGATTGCGATGACTCTTATCTCCCAACTCCGTCCCGGCCTGCAACATACAATGAGCCAAAATTGGCCGGGGTTGATCGCCGCCTATCGGGAATACTTGCCAGTGACAGATAGCACCCCGATCGTCACTTTGCATGAAGGCAACACTCCCTTAATACCCGTTCCGACCATTGCCGCAGAGATCGGACGCGGCGTAGAAGTATTCATTAAGTACGACGGCTTAAACCCCACAGGTAGCTTCAAAGACCGGGGCATGACCATGGCCGTCACCAAAGCCAAAGAAGCTGGAGCCAAGGCGGTCATTTGTGCCAGTACCGGCAACACCTCGGCAGCGGCAGCGGCCTACGCCATCCGGGCAGGGATGAAGCCCTTTGTCTTGATTCCCGATGGCTACGTGGCCTTAGGCAAATTGGCTCAGGCTTTGTTATATGGAGCCGAAGTCCTGGCAATTAAAGGCAACTTTGACGATGCCCTCGAAATTGTGCGAGAGATGGCCGAGAACTATCCAGTTACCTTGGTGAACTCGGTGAATCCCTACCGGCTAGAAGGCCAAAAGACAGCGGCTTTTGAATTGATCGACATGTTGGGTGATGCTCCAGACTGGTTATGTATTCCGGTAGGTAACGGTGGCAACATTACTGCTTACTGGATGGGTTTCTGTCAGTTCCATCAAGCTGGTAAATCTCACAAACTCCCTAAAATGATGGGTTTTCAGGCGGCTGGTTCGGCTCCTTTGGTCAGCGGCGAAAAAATCAAGAACCCTGAAACCTTAGCCACCGCAATTCGGATTGGTAATCCGGCCAACTGGCAGAAGGCGATCGATGTACGGGATGCCAGTAAAGGTGAGTTTAACACCGTCACTGATGAAGAAATCATTGATGCTTACCGCTGGTTAGCAGGCAAAGAAGGAATTTTCTGTGAGCCAGCGAGTGCGGCTTCAGTGGCTGGTTTATTGAAAGTAAAAGACCAAGTGCCCGATCGAGCAAAAGTAGTTTGTGTCTTGACTGGCAATGGTTTGAAAGACCCTGACACCGCCATAAAATCTAGTCTGAGCCAATGTAAAACTGGCATTGCTCCCGATCTAAAATCGGTGGCCACAGCCATGGGCTTCTAGGCCGTGCTACGATGTGAGTCCTTATTAGTTACCAAATAACCCATGTTGCCAAAGCGTGTTCAGTTTGACTCCACCTATGTAACCCTCAAGGCCGAAGAATTAATCGATGCGGCTTCTAACCGCTACCGGATTACTGTCCAGGTGGCTAGTCGCGCTAAAAAGCGTCATCGTTATGAAACAGAAAACACTGATGACCCCATGGTTAAACCAGTGATGCGGGCGATCTTAGAGATGGCTGATGAGCTAACTCAACCAGAAATTTTAGG
>JAYUSV010000083.1:0-25806 GCA_043755495.1 Synechococcales cyanobacterium | reverse complement strand
GCTTGATCTTGGTAATACCCCATTAATCCTCAAAAACAAAAAATCTTTTTTTCCTTCACCGGTTTCTGGTTACAATATTTTTCTAACTGTCACAGATCCATGATCCCTGTGGTAATAGAATATAGATAATAAGCTAGCTAAATTAATATAGGTAAATAAACTCTTATGACTAAAAAATCAGTAGCCAGTCTTTCTGCTGCGGACTTAACCGGCAAAAAAGTATTAGTCCGCGCCGACTTTAACGTACCTGTAGATGACAATGGTAAGATTACCGACGACACCCGCATTCGCGCGGCTCTACCCACCATCAAAGATTTGACTGGCAAAGGCGCGATCGTCATTTTGTGCAGCCACTTTGGTCGTCCTAAAGGCGTAGACGAAAAGCTGCGGTTAACTCCTGTCTCCGATCGACTCTCTGAATTGTTAGGCCAAACCGTAGTGAAATGCAATGACTGCATCGGCGACGAGGTAGCCAGCAAAGTCGGAGCTATGACCAATGGCCAAGTTGCTTTGTTAGAAAATGTGCGCTTCTACCCCGAAGAAGAAAAGAACGATCCAGAATTTGCTAAGAAATTGGCTTCGATCGCTGACCTCTATGTAAATGATGCCTTTGGTACTGCTCACCGCGCTCATGCCTCCACTGAAGGAGTTACTAAGTACCTGAAACCTTCGGTAGCTGGTTACTTGATTGAAAGCGAACTGAAGTATCTCCAGGGTGCAATCGAGTCTCCCCAACGTCCTTTGGCGGCGATCGTCGGTGGCTCGAAGGTTTCTAGCAAAATTGGCGTAATTGAAACTCTGTTAGATAAATGCGACAAGCTATTCTTGGGCGGTGGCATGATTTTTACTTTCTACAAAGCCCGTGGTTTGAATGTGGGTAAATCTTTGGTAGAAGAAGATAAGTTGGAATTAGCTCGTGCTCTAGAAGCTAAAGCCAAAGAAAAAGGTGTTCAGCTTATTTTGCCTACTGATGTAGTAGTAGCTGATAACTTCTCTCCTGATGCTAATGCCCAAACTGTTGATATCAACAATATTCCTGATGGTTGGATGGGTCTAGATATTGGTCCTGATTCGATCAAGGCTTTCCAAGCAGCTTTGGCTGATTGTAAGTCGGTGATTTGGAATGGCCCCATGGGTGTGTTTGAGTTTCCGAAGTTTGCGGCTGGCACTGAGGCGATCGCTCATACTTTGGCAGATATTTCGGCTACGGGTGCTATTACTATTATTGGTGGTGGTGATTCGGTAGCTGCGGTAGAGCAAGTGGGCTTGGCTGATAAGATGAGCCATATTTCTACTGGTGGTGGTGCTTCATTAGAATTGCTGGAAGGCAAAATCCTGCCTGGAATTGCAGCTTTAGACGAAGCTTAGATTTTTGAATTGTTTAAGCAAAAAACCTGACCCGATCACCTAATTGTAGGTGGTAATGACGAGTCAGGGACAAGGTGAGCTAGCAACCCCCTTTAAACTATTTGGTAGGAGAATATCAGCGTTTACCCCATAAGCGTTAAGATTTGGAATTATTCATGGGGAAACCACAGATTTATTGTTACTACGAATATAGTACTTGTCTTTGTGTTTTGCCCAGAATTTTATCAGCTATAAAAAGTTTGGTGGAGTCTAAATGATTACAGTTGGCGAATATCTGTTTCAGCGATTGGAAAGCCTTGGCGTGAATCATATCTTCGGTGTGCCTGGAGACTATGTGCTGGGCTTAATGGATGTATTGAACAAAACACTGATCGAATTGGTCTGTAATTGTAATGAACTCAATGCCGGATATGCCGCTGATGCTTATGCCCGGCTGCGGGGGATTGGTGCCGTTTGCGTAACTTATGGCGTAGGCGGCTTTAGCCTGCTGAATGCGGTGGTGGGTGCCTATGCCGAAAGAGTGCCATTAGTGGTAATTAGTGGTGCACCGAATAGTTCCGTCAGGCAGAGCAGCTTGCTATTACACCATACAACTGGAGACTATAACCTTCAGTTTTCGATTATGGAGAAAGCCACAGTCGCGGCAGTAATCCTTTCGGATGCTAGCCAAGCTGCTTATCAAATCGATCGAGTTCTAGCCGATTGTCTCCATCATAAACGGCCAGTGTATATCGAAATCCCTGTCGATTTGGTCGATCAACCTTGTATCTCTCCTGAAACTCACCCAGTGGTTGCCGCGAAATTAACCAATCCTGATGTGTTGCAAGAGGCTGTAGCTGAAGCAGTGGAGTTATTATCTAAAGCCGTATCCCCGGCGATTTTAGCCGGGGTAGAATTCCATCGCTTTGATTTGGAAGATAAGTTACTGAAGCTCTTAGAAACTACTGGATATCCGATCGCCACTACGATGCTAGGGAAATCTTGTGTTTCTGAAATGCATCCCCAATTTATTGGCAATTACATCGGGGCTTTAAGCCGAGAATATGTGCGGGAAAGGATTGAGAGCGCCGACTGTTTGTTGTGCTTGGGCGCAATCATGTCAGACATGAACCTAGGTGCAAACACAGCTAACTTAGATGACTATAAATTAATTAATGCCAACTCCGAAAAAGTCAAGATTAAACATCATTTTTACCAGCCTGTTTATCTAGGAGATTTTATCGATGGGTTGATTCAGCGTCTCGATCATCGAGCAGCGGAAACATTGAACATCAAGCCAAGTTCATATTCTCTATCACAAGCTTTTGTGCCGGAACCAGAGGCCAAGTTGACCAATTCGCGGTTTTACCAGCGGGTAAATCATTTCCTGGAAGATGAGTCGATCGTCATTTCTGATACTGGTGATGCGATCGTGGCGACGATGGATTTGTTGATGCGAGAAAAAAACAATTTTATTGGGCAGGCTTTTTATCTGTCGATCGGCTATTCAATCCCGGCTTGTTTGGGGGCAGCAATGGCTGAGCCTCATCGTCGTCCGATCGTCTTTGTGGGTGATGGGGCGTTTCAGATGACGGCTCAAGAATTGTCTACGATTATTCGCCATAAGCTCAATCCAATTATTTTCTTAATTAACAATGATGGTTATACGATCGAGCGGGTGATTAGAGATGGGCCATACAATGATCTACAACCGTGGAAGTATCACCAAATGCCCCAGGTGTTTGGTGAAAGTTGGAGTTGTGAGGTAAAAACAGAAGGTGAATTGGAGGTGGCACTGGTGAAGGCTAAGGCTAATACTGAGTGTGTTTCTTTTATTGAAATTCATCTCGATCGATTTGACTGTTCACAAGGATTAGTGCGGTTAGGTCAAGCACTTAATCAAGCCTAGTTCTAAAACCATCCCGATCGACAATCTCCCCCCATTCACAAAATCTGCCCCAGATTGCGGCTTTTTACCAGCAGGCTGCACCTGACTCAGCAACAAATAACCATCCCCAGTTTTCACAACTGGTCCGCGACCCTTGATGATTTTCACAATCTCTCCCGGTACAGCAAAATTTTCAGGAATCTCTGGCAGATCACCAGACCAATAGGGTGCTGCCAAGGGCACCGTGTCTAAAATTCCTACAGACTTATCAGCAAACTTAATAAAACAATCGGGGTAAAAGCCCCGCACCTTGTTGTGCAGATTGATCGATCCCTCATTCCAATCCAGCAGCCATTCACTCTTGGGAATCGGTGGCGCGTGAGTTGCTAAAGCATCATCTTGAGGTTGGGGAGTTGGTCGTTCCAGCAAGGTTTGCACTAACAACTCCGCCCCAGCCCGTGCCAAAATCTCCCTCAGCTCTGCCGCATTCATTAAAGGCGGCACCGGCACCACCGTCTTTAGCAGCATTGCCCCAGTATCCATCCCCACATCCATCTGCATGGTAGTAATGCCCGTCTCGGCCACACCATCCACCAAGCAGCGCTGAATCGGAGCAGCACCGCGATAAGCAGGCAATAGCGATCCATGGACATTAATGCAGCCCTGTTTGGGGATATCTAGAATCTCCTGGGAAAGAATTTGACCGTAAGCCACTACCACAAACACATCGGCATTTAAACTGCGCAGCCACTCGATCGACTCCGCAGCTTTTTTAATCCGCGTTGGTTGCTTGATCGGGATTTGGCGTTCGATCGCCAACAGCTTCACTGGCGAAGGTACTAACTGATTACCCCGTCCGCGCTTACGATCGGGCTGAGTCACTACGCCAACTACTTGCATGTCAGGCTGCTCCAGCACAGTCTGCAAAGTAGCCACTGCAAATTCGGGGGTGCCAAAAAAAACTAATCGCATTAGGTACTCGAATTAATTCCACGGACGCTCATTTGCTGCATGAAGAAATCTTCCAAAGACATTTTACCTTGGCGAATTTCAATCAGCTCGGCTTCCATTAAGCGCATGGTAGCCAAAAACTCTTGGGGTTCACCACGTAGCTGCCCCCGCCATCGATCGCCATCCACCTCCAAATCACTGATCCAGCGCTGCAAAATATCCATGCTGCCCCCACGACCCTGCACAGTGTAACTGCCAGTGCTGTAGGTTAAAAGCTCATCTAGGGTGCCACAGGCAATCAATTCACCGCGCGACAAAATACCCACCCGAGTACAGATTTGTTCTACTTCGGTCAGAATATGACTGTTAAAGAAGACAGTTTTGCGGTTGTCGCTCAGCGAAAGGATAATATCGCGCATTTGCTTACGCCCTAACGGGTCTAAACCCGACATGGGTTCATCTAAAAACACGATATCTGGATCGTTGATCAATGCTTGCGCCATACCGATACGCTGCTGCATTCCCTTGGAATACTGGCGCATTTTTTTACCCTTGGCAGCGCTCTGGGCTAAGCCCACCATGTCTAGCAAAGCGGGGATGCGCTGTTTGCGAACTTTATGAGAAATCTGGAAGAGGTCGGCGGTAAATTCTAAGACTTCCCAGCCGGTGAGATAGTCATAGAAATAGGCATTTTCGGGCAGATAGCCGATACGTTGGCGTACATCGGGGTCATCGATCGATCTACCCAAAATTTGCGATCGGCCATGGGTAGGGCGCACGATGCCTAATAAGGATTTTAGCAGGGTGGTTTTCCCTGCTCCATTTAGCCCCAAGAGGCCAAAGGTTTCTCCTGCAAATATTTGCAGGGAGCATTTTTTCAAAGACTCGATCTGCTGGTTCATGAAAAAACCAGTGCGATAGGTCTTGCTCAGTTCGTAGGTTTCGATAACTGCGGTAGCTTGCTCGGTTTTGGGAGCTATTTGTCGGTCGGTCAGTACTGTCATGGTTTGCAATAGGTGTTGATAGCTTCGCTTGCGCCGTTGGCGCTCAACTCACTATATAAATACCCTATTTTGTGAGAGATCGATCGTGTGTAACTCTCTTCATCGATCCTGGGTACTTTGAGATCAACACTGAATCTGGGAATTTTGTCCATGCCTACCCCACCACCATTACCTTCGGCTCACAACAACCACGGCAACACCTCCGCCTTCCTCGGAACCCTAGACACCATGGAGGTGCCTTCGTTCAAAGGTGGCAGAGACGATGGAGGTGGTATCACCGTCAGTTTGTCCCAGGGTCAGCCCACGATAGAATCGCTGATTATGGAAGCTTTTCAGAAAGGTTTCTCGGATGTGCATGTGGGAGTAGGCGAAGTGCCACGCTTTCGCAATCGAGGCGAAATCGAAACCACCGATTTGCCCGAAACCGATATGATGACTTTTCAGTACTGGCTCAATGAAGTACTAACCCCAGAAGAAATTGTCAAATTTGATCAGACTCTCGATTTTGATGGTGCGAAGCAATATGACTTTGCCCGCGTGCGGATTAATGTATTTGATACTTTGCATGGCCCTTCGATGGTAATGCGGTTAATTCCGATGAGCATCATGACCATTGAACAACTGCGCTTACCACCAATTTTCCAGAAGGTTTGTCATGAGCATAAAGGACTGATTTTGGTTACGGGGCCTACCGGTTCAGGTAAATCTACTACTATGGCAGCCATGGTAGACTATATGAACCAAGAAATGCCTCGGCACATTATTACGATCGAAGATCCGATCGAGTTTATCCACAAAAGCCAACGAGCGTTAATTAAACACCGAGAAGTGGGGACTAATACCCTAAAGTTCGATTCCGCGCTGAAAGCTGCTCTGCGGGAAGATCCAGATGTAATTTTGATTGGAGAAATGCGCGACCGAGAAACGGTAAACACTGCACTCAAGGCGGCTCAAACCGGTCACTTGGTAATGGGTACTCTGCACACTAACAGTGCCGTAAAAACAATCGAACGTATTTTGGGTCTTTATGATGCCGATGAGCAGATCGCCATGCGGGTGGCTTTGGCTGAATCTTTGGTAGGAATTATTGCTCAGGGTTTATGTCGTACTAGTGATGGTAAACGTGCTGCTTTTCACGATATTTTGATTAACACCGAAACTGTTAAAGACTACATTCGTGATGGTAAATACGACGAAATCAGTGAGTTGATGATCGATGGTGAGTTTAGCGGCATGATCACTATGAATAAATCGCTCTACAACCTCTACCAAGATGGTCGAATTTCAGAAGAAGTAGCGATGGAGCTATCACCCACACCAAACGAAATGGCCATGATGCTGCGTGGTCGCATCTAATTGTTCGTATCTAAAAATTAGTTTTTGCAATCATACATTTTATTTTTCAGCCGCCCTTTTGGGCGGTTTTTTGGCAGTCAAAGTTCAGAGATATCGACAAAAACATTAGATTCTCTGATACTGCATTCCAGGCAACTGCGTCACCAAATTTTCCAGCTCTAGTTCTAGTAAACCACTGGATACTTCTGAGCTAGGGATTGCAGTTTGAGTGACGATCTCATCAAAAGAAATTGGCGATCGATCTACCACTGCCAAAATTTTGGCTAAATGAGGAGCTAATAATGGTGGCGCTGCTGGTAAAAACAGTGGCAGCATGGTCTGCTGAACAGGTAACGGTGCTGGGGGCATTTCTACTGGTCGTAAAGCCTGCAAATGAGTCAGTAGCTGCTCAATGCTCAAAATTAACTGGGCACCCCGATCGAGCAAGCCCAAACAGCCGATCGACTGAGGATTATCTAAGCCACCGGGCAGCACATAGACATCTCGACAAAATTCATTGGCCAAGTGCGCCGTAATTAGCGCCCCAGATTTTTGGGGAGCCTCCATTACCAGCACTGCTCGACTCAAGCCCGCAATAATGCGGTTGCGAGCCGGGAAATGCCCTCGATCGGGGCGAGTACCTGCCGGATACTCACTTACCATTAGGCCTTCTTCCCAAATTCTCTCGGCCAAAGCCTGGTTCCGAGCTGGATAGACCACATCTAAACCAGTGCCTACCACAGCTACGGTGCGACCACCCACAGCCAAGCAACCATGGTGTGCTTCGGTATCTACACCCTCGGCTAGACCTGAAATAATGCTGTAACCAAGTTCGGCTAATGCCACACTAATTTTTTGTGTCCACTTTCTGCCGTAGCTGGTGATATCCCGAGTGCCCACAATGCCAATGGTCAATTGGTGCCCTAAGTTCTCAGATCTATCTACCAAACCACGATAGTACAGCACTGGCGGAGCCGTGGCTGTTTCTAGTAGCAACTGGGGATAAGCCGGGTCTGCTGGTGTCCAGAATTGCGGGTTCTGCTCAGAGTGCTGCTCAATAAATTCTTCGGGTTCAATCAGCTTACGGGCATCACAGATTCGCTCAATGCTAAGACTTCCCAAACCATCGACTTCTAATAACTCAGCAGGGGTAGCGTACCAGGCACTGGCTAAGTCACCAAAGTGATCGTGCAGGCGATGGATGGTGATTGCGCCTACACCAGAAATTTGTGCCCAGGCTAGCCAGTAAGGTCGATCGATTTGGAGGTAAGTACTCAAGAGTTTTTAGGGATGGATGAGTTCACCACAATTTTCGCCAACTACCCCGGCCTGGTCATCCGACAAAAGGCGCGATTTCCCCTAAACTCCATGATTTTGTGTAGATTTGTATAGGGGCATTTTAATATTCCTCGCTTTTTTATAAAAACCACACAAAAACCATCATGGCTGCTCGCATCCTCTATTGCCGACTTCCCTGTAACCCGATCTTCCCGATCGGGGTCGTGTACTTGGCCGACCACGTCAATAAGCTGTTTCCCGGCACCGAGCAACGCATTTTCGACTTTGGCACCTTCCCACCCTTAGATTATGGCAAGGCTTTGGATGCAGTCATCGATGAGTTTCAACCCACCGTCTTGGTGTTCTCTTGGCGAGATATTCAAATCTATGCACCAGTTGGCAATCGCGGTGGCAACCCGGTACAAAATGCCTTTGAGCTATACTACGACCCCAACCCCTTCGTAAAAATGCGGGGAGCCTTGGGTGGGGTGCAGGTACTCAAAACTTACTATGCGGAGCTGTGGAATAACACCGGTTTAGTGAAGCGTGGTCATAAACGAGCACAGAGATATAATTCTACTGTTCAGACTGTTGTAGGTGGCGGTGCGGTCAGCGTGTTCTATGAGCAGTTGGCGACTAGTTTACCCAAGGGGGCGATCGTCTCGGTAGGTGAAGGCGAAGCGCTAATGGAGAAAATTCTGCGTGGCCAAGATTTGGCTAAAGAGCGTTGTTATATTGTGGGTAAAACTCAGCCCCGTGAAAGATTAGTTCACGAACAGCCCGAGCCAATTTTCAAGACAGCCTGCGACTATAGTTACATCCAGACTATTTGGCCAGAGTTTGCCTACTATTTACAAGATAGTGACTTTTACATTGGAGTTCAAACCAAGCGAGGCTGTCCCCACAACTGTTGTTACTGTGTCTACACAGTGATCGAAGGCAAGCAGGTACGAGTAAACCCAGCCGCAGAGGTGGTGGCCGAGATGCGCCAGCTTTACGATATGGGAGTCAGAAACTTTTGGTTTACCGATGCTCAGTTTATTCCGGCACGTAAATATATTGATGATGCGATCGAACTCCTCGAAGCTATTAAAGCCTCGGGCATGAACGATATCCATTGGGCAGCCTACATTCGCGCCGATAACCTCACTCCAGAACTCTGTAAGTTGATGGTAGAGACGGGGATGAACTATTTTGAGATTGGTATTACCAGCGGTTCTCAGGAGTTAGTACGCAAAATGCGGATGGGCTATAACCTGCGCACTGTGCTAGAAAACTGTCGTGACTTAAAAGCCGCAGGGTTCAATGATTTGGTTTCGGTGAACTATTCTTTCAATGTAATTGATGAACGGGAAGAAACTATTCAACAGACGATCGCCTACCATCGAGAGCTAGAAAATATTTTTGGTGCCGACAAGGTAGAGCCAGCGATTTTCTTTATTGGTTTACAGCCTCATACTCACTTAGAGCAGTATGCTTTCGATAACAATATTGTTAAGAAAGGCTATAACCCCATGAGTCTCATGCCTTGGACTGCTCGTAAAGTTCTATGGAATCCTGAACCTTGGGGTTCGTTTTTTGGTAAGACTTGGCTCCAGGCCATGCGTCAAAACCCTAATGAGTTTGGCCGAGAAGTGATGAATATTTTGGAAAAAGATATTGGTCGATCGACTCTAGAAGCCTCACTGACCGCGCCAATCAAGGATCTGACCAAGGTTTAACAAAATCGATCACTATCCCCCGATCGTGCGAATGACTAATACTTAGATTGACCGGGATGAATCTGGTGGCTGTGGAAAAAGTAAACAAAATGGTTTAGCCGTAGGCTGTGGTGGCTCGACATTGCGGATCATAAAAAACTTTTATTTTTCGTTGTCATCATCTACTTTTCCCGTTTACAAAACCATCGAAGACACAAAATATGAGGCCGAAAAGAAAAACATTCTAAAATAGACCTTCCAATCGAAACCAGTCAAAGCCATTACAATAAAAATATCCTTATCGATCCTCATGTTTATGCTGACGATCACTCCCGAACACGAAAAACTCATTCAAGACCACCTGGATACTGGGCGCTATGCCAACGCCGAAGAAGTTCTGGCAATCGCCCTGCAACTCCTCACTCGCCTTGATACCGAAAACCAAGCCTGGATCGAAGAAACCCGCCAAAAAATTGCCGTCGGCATCGCCGAACTCGATCGAGGAGAAGGCGTTGATGGAGCAACCGTCATGAATCAGTATCTTCAGAAATTTCAGGCCGCGCAGAAAACACTTTCCTCATGAACTTCATTTTTGCGCCCAGTGCCACTCGTGACCTCGATCGACTATACCAATACTTCCTCGAAACCAATGTGGAAGCAGGAGAAAAGTTATTCAAGGCACTCAACCAACGTTTCTACAACCTGACCCAGTTTCCAAATATTGGCAAACCTTATGCTCATCTCCATCCCAACATCCGAGGATTACTGGTGGAGAAGCACATCATTTTCTATCGGGTCACAGAAAATCAAGTTGAGATTGTCCGTATTATTGATGGCAGACAGGATTTAGACCAACTCTTCACGGCAGAAAATTTATAGTAAGCATCGTAAATACTAAAGATTCGTAGAGATCGCATTTACTGGACAAGTTGGAATACACTGCTCACAGACAATACACTTCGATCGAGCAAAGCCCAGTTTAAAAGTCTCGGGCATCAAATACAGCGCCTCAGTCGGGCAGACCCCAGTACAAAGCCCACAGTCTACACAGGCATTTTCGTCGATCGAGATTTCGCGGTTGCTTAAGCCCACCTGAATCCCTTGAGAGCGCATCCACTCGATCGCTGCTTCTAGTTCATCAATATCTCCCGAAAGCTCCACGATCATCTTGCCAATCTGGTTGGGAGCTACCTGGGCACGGATGGTATTCACAGCCACGTTAAAGTCTTTGGCCAGTCGATAGGCCACGGGCATTTGGATGGTGCGACGAGGAAATGTGAGGTTGACGCGCTTTTTCATGGCCGCAGGATTTAGATCTAAAGGCTATTTTCAGTCTACCAGCCAAGATCCCAGCTTTGTTACAATTAAAGCTGGATCAGCTAGCCATAAATTGATCCATCGCCAATAATTGCAAGGTATTACTATTTAACAAGACCACAAAATTAACTCCAATCGTCGTCTTCGTCATCCCATTCTTCCTGACGAGGCAAAGCTTTAGGTAAATTGAGCTTAGGGAAACGATAGGCCATATCTCCATCGTCATCTACCTCTGGTACAGCATTGAGTACTGCTACCTGTCGATCAAAGTACTCTTTAGCCAGTGCCGCATCAACCTGAGCCACAGTGGCCAACTGAATCAATGCCACTGTGCCGTTGTTACTTTGAATTAGCTGATAAAAAGATTGTTCAAGGCGATCTTGGCGCTGTTTATCAGAATACCAGCGGGTCAGAAAAAACACGCCTGCAGAGCCAAAACCTAAAACTACAATTAGTTGAAACATAGTAGATAAAAATACTAAAAGACTCCCTTAGCAGGGAGTCGAAAAATAAGAAATTAAGCTGGCTTGACTAGGTTTTCGATGCCTTTAGTCACCTTGGCCGAAATAATGCCATCTTCGGCAGTCATTTTATCCAAAACATCTTGGCCTTCGACTACATAACCAAAGACCGAATAACGACCATCGAGCAAGTTCCGGCCAGCAGGAGTTAACTCTGGCTCAAATAAGAAAAAGAAAAACTGCGAAGAAGCACCGTCTGGCTCAGATTCTGGCCTGGCCATGGCCAAGGCTCCAAAAGAAGAAAATGGTAACACCGGTTCTTCGCTAAAGCGGCCAGCATCTTCCATGGTGATGCCATATGTAGGTTTTTTATCGCCTTTGACCAACACTTCTAGAGGCACCGATCGATATTTTTTGGTTTTAGGGTCAATAAAGCCTACTTCATCGCCTACTGGATCGCCGATTTGTAAAACGTATGAATCTTCGGCACGGGTGAATTGCAATTTATTATAAAAGCCCCGCTGTACTAGGTCTACAAAGTTACCAGCGCTGACAGGGGCGCTATAGCCATCAATAATCGCTTCTACATCTCCTTTGGTGGTTTTAAAGGCGATCGTAGCGCGGCCTTTGAGCTGGGGCAGTTTGCTGTATTCGGTGGGTACTTCAAACGGAAACTCTGTAACCATCGATTCTTCTAGGGCACCAATTTTATCTAAGACGGCGTTGCGTTTGGCCTGGATGGTATCCCGGTCTTTGGCTTCAGCGGCAGTGGTGAGGTCTGCTACATCTACCTTGATTTCTTCTAATAGCGCTGTGCCAGCGGTTTGTTGGGCAGCGGGGATGGTTTTGATGATGTCGGCAGTGCGAGATTGTAGGGTGGAGCTGGCTTGCTTGACATCAGCGGCGATTTTTTGCCAGCGTTTGCTGCGTAGCTGGTTGCCAATATCTTCGAGATTGGCTTGAACTTTGCGCAAGTCCGGAGAATCGATCGGCAATGCATACCGTAAAATTGCCCGAGCATCGGTGATGGCGTTACCCGAGGGTAGCAAGGTGCCTGCACTGACGGGATTGAGATTGAGTGTAAGAGAGAAGCTGAGACAGATGCTGAGTGCTAGGAAGCTGCGTATGCCTACGTTAAACTTGGCTAATATAAAGGTTTTGATAATGTTCATATTTATGGCTGGGCAACAGGCCAGGATCTGGATGTCGCTGATTAATAAGTTCTATCTTGCCATAGGTTCAGTCGATCGCGTTTCAAAACGTTGTCAGTACAGACAAAAACACCCCAGCTTAAATGGCTGAGGTGTGGGCGATGAACCAACAGGGCTCTAGTCGCGTTGAATTTTGTCTTTTTGGCTGATAAAAACAAGACCGATAGTGGCAGGCACTACTACTACGAGCAAGCCCGCTAATAAGCTGTACATAAAATTGGCTAGAGAAGGGGTCATGGCCGATCCTTAAATTAAATAAGTATATTTTTAGATTAATTTTAGCCACTTGCTTGCCTCTAAGCAATGGCTGTATGTACCAAAAAGCAGTAGAGATCGATCAAATACTAACCCGAAACCAATGGTAGTCATAGTCTTTATCTCTGTTTAGGGTGCATTAGACAGATCGAGCATTATAATTAAGTAATGTTAAGCACTCTTGTCCTGTTAACCCCAATGAATACCAATTTTCTCAACAAGATCGATACTAGTTCCGTCAGCCTTGTACTTGGTATCACCTTGGGTCTGTATATTTTGCTTTTCATTGTGCGGATTGTGTTGACTTGGTATCCGCAGGTGGCCATGGACAAATTTCCGTTCAATGTGGCCGTGGTGCCGACAGAATTGCCTTTATCTATTACTCGCAAGGTGGTGCCGCCGATCGGCGGCGTAGATATCACTCCGATTATTTGGGTGGGGATCATTAGCCTGATCCGCGAGGTGCTTATTGGCCAGCAGGGGTTGCTAACCATGCTTTCTCGTTAGTTATTTTTGGGAGAAAGCAACAAATTTATGTGATGACTAGTTTTGGGCTGTGGCTCCGAAGAAACCACCGCCCATCAGCAATTATTTAAATTAGCATCAAATGATTAAGAAAAAAAGCCCGATCGCCTACAATACTATTCTTCAGCCTCATCCACCTTCTTAGATTTAATCACCGGCTTACCCAAAGGCTCCCCATTAGAAGTCGCAGGAGCCTTGTGCTCCCAAGGCTTACCAAAATGTTTCTTGTCACCACCGCCAGGAGGTTTACCCTTAGAGCCTTTCGGCCGCAACGCTGCAATCATTTGACCAGTGCGAATCACCAAATCATCTCCTTGACGCAACACATCAAACTCCCAAAAATTGCCCACCATCTTATCAGGGAAATCACCAATTAGCCGCAGCTTAAACTGGCGAGGCTCAATATCTTTTTTGCGGGCGGCTTGACGAATCTTCACAAAGACCTCCTTTTTCTCCCGCGATTGGAAGACCACCTCACCCCGTACCGAGAAGTAATTATCTGGAACCTCCATCGGCTCCAGGGGCACAACTACCCCATCCACCGGCTCAATCAGCTTCGGCTCCCAAATACCCATGATTTGCACATGCAGCTTGCCATCATCCTTGCGCACCCGAGGATACACGACCCAAAGATGAGATTCACCCAGATCCAAATGCTTTTTGGCCAAACTCATGATCCGCCCCAACAGCACCGCATCAATCAGGGTGCCATCGTCAGTGATCACCGAGCCTTTGGTAAATTCTTCTGCCGAGGCCAAATACGCCCCTTTGACTAAGCCGATCGCCCGATATTGTAACGGCTCACTGGCCATCGGAATCGGCATATTGCCGCTCAGCTCAAACATGGGCAGCGGAGGTGGATAGTCTTTGGGCTTGACCGGTTTACTGGGGCGAGGCTTAGCCACCCCTTCAGGTTTAGGACTGTCTTCATCTGTTTCAGACTTTGGTCGTTTCACCGGCTTATTGGGTCGAAGTGGGGCAGGTAATTGGTCGGGGGTAAGATTCTCGGAATTCATGGATAGACACCCTGGGGTTTACTCAACTAAAACAATGCTAGCAACAAAGATTGCCGACGGAAAGACTGCCAGCCACTAGCCGCCTCTATCTTAAAACCAGATCGTAAGTTTTAAACGTCGGTTTATAGACAGAATCCTCTAAGATGGCGTACCGGTAGTCTTGCGTTGTTTACGACTTAGACTAGCCAACAGTTTCACCTTGACCGACTCAAACTCCTCCCGCAGATAGGCTCTGCTCAGTTTTTGTTGGTTAGAGCCAGTCGTGATCCGGCTTTCTTGCAACCACTCTTGGAGTTTTTGCACCTTGGTTTGGGGGATTTTGCCTTTGATCACACTAACACAGCGGTTCTCACCATCTAGACTAAAAAACAGCAGTCGGTAAGATTGGGTTTCAGCCAATACCCGGAGAGTGTTGTCGCTAGTTTGCTTTTTCAGATCGAGATAAGAAGGTAAGAGACGATGCTGTTGATCGTTGTGAAACAGCGCCGCAATCCACAGCAACATCGGATGTGGATTGGCAATAAACAAAAACTGACAGTGAGGGGGATGTTTTTTGTAATATTCGATTTCCTCCCGAGAGAGCATAATCCAGAGCGTGGCACCCACTTCGCCCTCGTATTCCATCAAACGCGGAAACACAATTTCGGCGCGGGGTTTATCCATCGGCCAGGTAGATTGCAAACACAGGTCGTCTAGACATTTGATGTCAATCGACTTTGAGGCTTTTTTGCTGTTAGCAGTGGTAGAAACAGCGAGGTGATTTTTTTCGATGCGCTCGATCGACTGCAAAATATCTTCTACGTTCGGCGGACGATTGTTTACATCCTTGGCCATACAGGCCATCACCAGCTCCTCTAATTCTTTAGGGAGATTTAGCCCTACATCCTTAAAAGTTTTAGGTGGAGTTTTGTGGTGAGCATTAAACCAGCCTTCAAAAGAGCTACTGGTGGGACGAATCGGCAATTCACCACTGAGCATCTGAAACATCATAATGCCCAAGCTATAAATATCCGATCGATTGTCTAAGGTCTTGCCTTCCATTTGTTCGGGCGAACAGTAGGCCGGAGTACCCATAAAGCCAGTGGGCGAATCATCCGATCGCAGCAGGGCAATGCCAAAATCTAGCACCTTCACAAAGTCTCCCAAAGTGGGGTTGTGAGTAACAATAATATTGCTGGGCTTAATATCGCGGTGAATTACCTGGCACAAATTACCATCAATTTCGATGCCATCATGGGCGCAGTCTAGCCCCAAACAAATTTGGCGCAAAATATTAAAAAAGCGCGGCAAAGGCATCGGCTTTTTGTGGATCACATCTTTCAGGCTTTCACCCTGCAAGAACTCCATCACGTAAAAAGGCACTTCTAGGTCATCTAAACCGTAGTCTCGTACCTTCACAATGTGAATACTGTTTTCACCCAACAAGGCACTAATAGTGGCCTCTTGCATGAATCGATCGCGGACTCTTTGGGTGATGCTGGCTTTCGATAAAAACTTAACGGCGACCTTCACCCCGCCCAACAGCATGTCTTTGGCTAGGTATACTTGTCCCATGGAGCCTTTGCCAGCTATTTCCATGAGCTGATAACGCTGGACAACCAGCCGACCATAATTACTATCTTTGGTCATGACTGGCCTCCGACAAAGAGGGCAGAATAATTTGTTGCGAACGAGGAGATGCAGTCCATTTCAGCCAGTTAACTTTGAGATAGGTTAGAAAGTGGGCAAAGAGCTAGAAAATACCATGTTTTTACTAATTGAGTTAAATTACATAGATACTAGACTGGCTAAATTAATTGATACATCTTCAATATGCCCAGCTCTTGGTCGAGAATTTGTCAGTGATCAATCTAAACTAAGTGAATTTGCCCCAATAGCACCGTCGATCGAGCGCCAGTCACCCTTGGTAAGTTGCCAGGAATGTCGTGCCAGCGCCAATAAGCCAACAAAGCAAAGGCGATCGCCTCTTTAAAATCACTGTCTACTCCAGCTTCAGCCGTAGTCAAAACAGCAGCATTTGGTAAATGGCCTTGCAGCCGCGCTTTCAAAAATTCATTGCGGGCACCGCCCCCACAAAGCAGCACTCGATCGGGCAAGCGGGGTAAAAAGCGCCGATAGCTGTCAGCAATGCTGGCTGCCGTTAAATCAGTAATGGTCGCCAAAAAATCTACATCCGATAAATGAGCCGCATCCCGGCGACAGGCTGCTAAGTATTCGTGACCAAACAATTCTCGCCCGGTAGACTTGGGCGGCGGATCCCGAAAATATGCTTGCTGGAGCCACTGCTCTACCAAAGCTTGATCTACTTGCCCCTGGGCGGCCCAATCTCCATTGGCATCATAGGTTTTTTGGCCATTGGTCAACGCAATTATCGCCAAGTCGATCAAACTATTCCCTGGTCCGGTATCCCAGCCCAAAACCTGAGACTCCCAATCGGCATCAGCATGGGGCGGTAAATAGGTGCAGTTACCAATCCCGCCAATGTTTTGAATACAGAGGTGATGTTTAGCGTCTCCCAACAAATAGGCATCGGTTTTAGGCACCAAGGGCGCACCTTGTCCCCCAGCTTCAATATCAGCCGTGCGGAAATCGTCGATCGTGGTAATGCCAGTAGCTTGAGCAATCACCGCTCCCCGCCCAATTTGCTGGCTATATCCTAATCTGCCTTCTTGAGCAGGTTGATGAAAAACCGTCTGACCATGGGAACCAATCAATTCGGCTTTTATCCCCACTGGCTGAATCTGCCGCACCGCATCGGCAAAACATTGAGCGATCGATTCATCCAAAGCTGCCAAACCATCCATGCTAATTGGCTGACCAGCACATATATCTAAAATTTGCTGGCGCAAAGCTGGCGGATAAGGATAAGTCTCCCCAGTGATCGACCTTACTTGCAGATCATTGGTAGTCCCTTGAATTTCCACTAAAGCAGCGTCAATACCATCTACCGAAGTGCCGCTCATTAGACCGATTACTAACATGATTTCCCCTGATTTATCTAGTTGTCATCTAAGGCTGGTGGAGCCGCGATTGCCATCTCGGTCTGTAAAGGCGGCACTAACTCACCAAAAATGCTGCGAACTTTTAGATCTCGATAAAACTCCTCTTGGCTCAGCTCCACTTTAGATTGAGCCGAAAGTAATAGTAAAGCCCAAAAAACTCCCACTCGATCGTGGGTGGTAATTTCGCCTTGGTCATTGGCCAGGGTTTTGACCCATAGAGCAATCAGAGCTTCCAGGTCAATCCAATCTAAATCAGCAGCTTGCAGAAAAATCTCTAACTGCTCAGCCATTTCTGTCAGGTTTTCACCGTGAGCAAGCTCGGCGATCGCCTTGGCCGCCTTACTGGCCGAAAGATTGGCATGACGCACCTTGCGCTTACTGACTGGTCGATCGCTCATCCGACTGGCAATCGATCGAAGCTGTTCGATCAAATCTTGCAGAGTCACCGGGCGATGTTGTAATGGCCTAGCACTGAGCCGACGATGAATATGCCGCTCTAAGTTGGCCGGAAGTCCTGCCGTGGCCGGAATAATGTCTTCAAAGTATAAGTCATCATCATCTAGGGGCGAATCCTCAGGATCTTGGTTCAGACTGTTGGCCTTCAGCAACACCAGCATCGCCGCCCACAAAAAAGCTTGTCCCGAAAGTGACAAATTCACCTGTCGATCGCTATTGGACAGACTTGCCGGAATTTTGGTGAGATGATTGTCGATCACATCAATCACTTGGATATCCCAAGGGTCAATCTCACCACGCTGGGCTAGATCGATCAATAACTCAATTCCCAATTCCGTCAGCGTATGGGGGTCGAGGTCTAGTGGAACATTACTGGGGGCATCTTTCTCGGAAACTAGCACCATGATGTTTGAGGAGTGGAGGAGTGATATGAATGTGAGCTGAAATCCTGGTTAGAAATCTGTTCCAGACTGTGATGAATTTAGTTCTGGCGGATTGCGGATCAAGTCGATCGTGCTTTTGATGGTGCCGGCGATCGGCACTGCCACCAAGACTCCCAAAAATCCAGCTATTTGTAGACCCACCAACACCGCCAGCAAAATCATTACCGGATCTAGACCAATAAAGTCACCCATTAATTTGGGGGTCAAAAAATTATCTTTGATTTGCTGCAATACAAAAGCAGCCGCAAATACTTCTGCCGCTAGGGTAAAGCTCTTGAGCAGTACCAACAGTGTCACCAAGCCAATTCCTAGAGTAGCACCCACAAATGGAATCAGTTGGGAAACCCCAATTAAAATGGCAAACGATAGCCCAAACGGCACCTCTAAAAAGAAGAAAATAATCGTCAAAGCCACGGCCATAAAAGCCCCAAGCAAAAATTGACTAATGAAAAACCGCTGAAAGTTCATGCGTAAAGATTCGCCAATTAACCTGCCCCATTTGCCTGGAAGCAGAGCAATAGCCCCCTCCCATAACTTGTCTCCATCAATCAATATGTAGATGCTAAGTACCAGAATTAGCAGTGAATCAATCAGACTAGACGCGGTACCTAATGCCACAGCCACGGCCTGTTGCGTAAAGCCTTCTAGCTGTTTGGGAAGGTTGGAATTAATTTGGTTCCGAATCACCTCGAAATCTAAATTTAAACCTTTAGTCTTAGCAAAAATCTCTAAATTATTAATATTTTGGCTGCTGCTCTGTACCCACTTGGGCACCTGTTCTGACAAGCCAGCAATTTGTTCGATCACGATTGGGACAACCGTAACCCCCAAAATAATTAGGATTATTAAGGTGGCGATCAGTACCACCCCCACAGCTTGACCACGACTAATGCCAGTTCGATCGAGCGCCCGTACCGGGTAATTTAGCAAAAATGCCAAAATCGCCGAGATCGATACCACCGTAATGATGTGTTCAAAATACCTAAAAGCCTGAGAAAGTAGCCAGGTGTTAGCTGCAAAAACTAAGCTCAGCAGCAGCCAAACCAGAAGCTTCCTGGCGTTAATTGATCGCCACATTTGTAATCTGTCGGTAGAAGGTTCACTTGATTCTAGCTGGCTTTGGACTCGAAACTTTCGTTCATTGGGCATTCATTTGATCGGCAAAATTATACAACCAGGATCTTTTAGGGGTAAATTAAGGAATAGGTCTATGCACTTCTATCTTTCTTGTGAGCTTTATGAGTTCAGCTTCACCCGCATCTGAATTATTATTCGATCCCACTAGCTCTGTTTCTACAGGTGCTGTTTCTGATAGTTCAATACCAACTGATTCAGCCGAACAGCAAGGGATTCCAGCTTATTTGCGCCAAGCTTTGCAAATGCTCGATCTTCAGCCAGAAGCTGAAGTTGCTAAGTACCGTGCTTATAAAGAGGGCAAAATCGCTGCTCAAGCCTCCGAAAAACTTAACCACGTGCTGGCTGCGCTCGAAGAAGAGGAAGAAGATTACGAAAAAATTCCTCCTTCTGAGCCTTTTGCCGTGATGGAACATGCTCGTGCATATGCTCCAGATTTAGCGATTGAACCAGCAGGCAAGTTAGTATTCAAAGACTCCGAGCCACCTGCGGCCAGTCTGGACCTCAGCATGTTACCACCGGGCGAAATTTCTTCTGCCCGCAACGAATATTTACCTGCTTCTCAAGAGCTATGGCGCAGCCTAGGTAAGCCTACTGCCCCTGCCGAAATCCCATTACCCAAATGGAAGCTCCCAGTGGCGATCGGTTCGGCTCTGACTGCTGTAGCCGCAGTGAGTGGCATGACCTATGTGAATCTGCATCCGGCCCTGTTACAACAAGTCCCAGTGGTGGCTCAACTGACTGCTCCGCCAGTAATGCCCTCAATTCCTCCCGGTCAAAACTTGGCCGGGCCAGATCTCGCTATGGGCGAATTCACCGATCTGGGCTTGGGCAATATTAATTCCATTACTTTGCCAAACAGCAGTGCTCAAATTGCCCAAGCTCCAATTACCCCAATAGCCCCAGCAAATACTGTTCCTTCAACCATTCAAATCCCTTCTTCAACAACATCTCAAGCCCCGCTTCAGTCTCCAGTTGGGGTGGGAGCTTCACCAACTCCAACGAACAGCACCCACCTATCGGATACGCTGGTGCGTAATCTATTGCCGCCCAATATTCAGCAAATGGCTGGCAGAGATGTCTCGCAGCCATTTGCTCCGGCTGCTCCCCAGCCATCGGTACAAACTCCAGCCGCTCCGGCACCCTACGTGCCCCAAACGCCCAGTCAGAATAAAAATAAAAAAATCTCTGATGCACCTGATGCCAAAACTGCGCCATATCAAGTAATGGCCAAATATGTCAACCCGATCGGCTTTGAGAAAATCCGCACAATTCTACCCGATGCCACTCGGGCGGGCGATCGAATTGTCTTAGGTAACTTCAGCGAAAAAAACCCGGCCAAAAACTTGGTAAAGAAGCTCAAACAGCAGGGCATAGAAGCTTGGCTGAAAAACAGCTAAGCTTCTATTGCCAATTTCTAGAGAATTTTACCAATCAAACCAGCAATGTCTTCCATCACATTGCCATCGCCATCTTGATCTAGCATCTTGGTGGCCATTCCTAGCAAATCATTGCCGCCACTGCTACCAGCCGCAGCACCCAGCATTTGCGCCATCCCTCCAGCATCTAAGCCATTAGTCTGACTAGATTTACCCAAAGCCCCCATTACGATCGGAGCCAAAATCCCCAGTAACTGTATGGCAGAACCTGAGCCAATCCCCGATTGCTGGCCAATCACATTAGCAATTGCATTGCCATTGCCGCCTAAAAACTGGCCGAGGATTGCGCTACCCATACCGCCACCTGCTGAGTTGCCCAGAAAACCCATTACATCGTCTATGATGGAGTTATCTTGATTTTGTGCTGCCTGGTGTAACTCATCAGCTCCGTTGCCATCTGCCGCATGATTTCCCATTGCCGAAAGCATCATCGGCAAAGCCATATTGATTGCCGATTGAGTCGCACCGCTGTCCGAACCAATCTGCTGTGCGATCTGACTGATCGCTGGGCCGCCAAGTTGGCTGGCAATCATACCAATCAAAGGGTTCATACTATTCTCCAGTTTGCTGTGAAAATCTAAATCTCAGCTCATTTTTAGCTAAAAAGTCGATTTAGTCAATTTTACTCAAGGATCGATCGCAGTCTTTAATCATTTGCCATGAAATTTGTCGGTAAATTATTCCCGATCGCACTAGCTCTCGCCTGTTGTCTTCAGGCGATCTTTGTGTTCCCGCTATCCATGGCTGCCCGTCCCTATCGGATAAGGCCAGCAAAACCCTTATCCTATTCCAAGTTAGAACTTGGAATCATTGCCGAAATGAACCGGGCACGTTTAGATCCCAATGCCTATAGCGACTCTTTGCGCGATTGGCGACGAAAGTTTCGGGGCACTAAAGCCAGAATTGCCCCTGGTTCGTTTTTGCAAACTAAAGAAGGAGTAGTCGCTGTAGATGAAGCGATTAAAGTGGTCGAAAATACTGGTATCGCTCCAAAACTGCGCCTCTCCAATGGTCTATCTAGAGCCGCCCGCGATCATGTGCTAGATCAGGGGCTAATTGGTACTCTTGGTCATACTGGTAGTAATAGCAGTAGTCCTTTTGAGCGCATTAATCGCTATGGACACTGGCAGAAATCTGCTGGGGAAAACATCAGCTATGGTGCCGAAACGGCGACTGCGGTGGTGCGCGACTTGGTGGTAGATGATGGCATTCCCGATCGAGGACACCGCCATAATATTTTTCGCTCTGACTACCGCATGGCTGGTGTGGCCTGTGGCTATCACAAAGTTTATAGAGTGATGTGTGTGATTAGCTACGCAGCAAAATACTGGGAAAAATAGATCTTAAATTTTGCCGAAGCATCTATCAGATCTTGCCGAAGCGGCGGTGGCGCTGCTGATAATCTAACAAAGCCTCATGAAAAGCCTGTCGATCAAAATTTGGCCATAGAGTATCGGTCACGTAAATCTCTGCATAAGCTAGCTGCCACAGCAAAAAATTACTAATTCGCATCTCGCCGCTCGTTCTGATCAATAAATCTGGATCAGGGGTGCCATAGGTATATAAATGCTGTCCAAATAACTTTTCATCAATCTCGGCCGGATCGATCAAACCATTTTTTACCCCCTCGGCAATCGACTTACAGGCCTGGACAATTTCTTGCCGACTTCCATAGTTAGTGGCGATCGTAAACTGAATTCCCTGATTTTTACTAGTAGCAGCCTCAGCCTTGCTAATTTCATCTTGCAAGGCTGGTGGCAAAGCGTCTAGCTTACCCACAAACTTAATTCGCACCTGCTCAGCATTCATTTCGGCCAGCTCTCGCCGCAGCACTCCTTCAAACAGCGCCATCAAAAAATCCACTTCTTCCAGTGGTCTACCCCAATTTTCGGTAGAAAAAGCATAGGCGGTCAAAGCCGGAATGCCCCAGTCTCGACAGCAGCGCAGCAGATCTTTGAGAGTATCGACTCCCTGACGATGGCCGACAACCCTGGCCAAGCCTTGTTTTTTACCCCAGCGGCCATTACCATCCATAATTACCGCCACATGGCGGGGCAGCTTTGATCGATCGAGGTTGGCAGGTAACTCTAGTAAGCTATCAGTTTTGGACATTATTTTTTAGACTTGAAAACATAAGCAAACAGGCTCCGCCGCCAGCCGGTACGTAAAAAACGCTTCCAGCCCGTGGTTCTGGCTTTTTGCTCAATTTCTGGCACCAAATGCGATTCCAGAATTTCCTTCAGTTTACTGCCAGTTAGGGGACGATTGAGCGATCCTTTTTCGGCGACCGAAATTGAGCCGGTTTCTTCTGAGACTACTACGCACAAGCAGTTGGCTACTTTCTCGGTGATGCCCAAAGCTGCCCGATGGCGAGTTCCCAGCTGTGCCGAAACCGTCTGCCCCGAAAGTGGCAAAATCACCCCCGCCGCTACTACCCGATCGCCGCGTACCAGTACGGCACCATCATGCAGCAGCGTGGTGGGCTGAAAAATAGTTTGCAGTAATTCTTTAGACAGCTCCGCATCGATTTTGATGCCCGGAGCTGAAAAATCTCGATCGTCTAATGGGGAACTGGTTTCTACAATCAGCAGCCCGCCAATCCGCTTCTGAGACATGTCTTTCACTGCCTCTACAATGCTGTCGATCGGCGAATCCAATTTTGGTCCGGTGCGTCGCACTGACCGAAACAAATAACTCAAGTCCCCCCGCCCCAACTGCTCTAAAAAGCGCCGAAACTCTACCTGAAAGGCGATCGACATGGCTAACCCCGAGCCAATCACCAGTTTTTCGAGGGCAAAGTACAAAAAGTTTAGCTGAAACTTGCGACTCAGGGCAGCAGCGATAATTAAAATCACCAAACCGCGTACAATCCACAGCGTGCGTCGATCGCCGATTGCCAAAAAGATGATGAATACCAGACCAACTACCAAGCCTAGGTCGATGCCGCGCATCAGCCAGTTGCCTACTAGTAGCCAATTTACATTCCAGTCCAACCATTCCAATTCGATCGTCTGCCAGTTCGCTCTCTCCTATGGTGACATATTCCCTCCCCAAAGCAAAGGTTTTATGGCGTTGGCTTTTAACTTGGTCGAGTCGGGGTTCTTTCTTGACTGATATATTTTGGATAGGTTTGAACAAAAAAACAGTAAGCACTTGCTTACTGTTTCCAAAATCTAGCCTCTGTTGAGGGGGTCGTAGTCTCGTTTGTACACTCTTTGTATTAACAGGTTAACGTTAGGTGTTAGGGGTGGCAAACCATTAATACTATTGAAGTCAGTCTCAAAACCGAAATCTCTTGCTGGAGGAGCAAAGTAGGTGTTGACATGGAGTAGCGCCCCACACCTACCAAGACATCCAGCTATAAACAAACCATTGGATTCACTAGGAATTCCTTTGCTTACGAGAGACCCTCTATACTTAAACGCTTGACCAGTCCAATTTTCGCGGAAACTGATGTGATTATTTAAACCACCGCTTTCTTCTCGGGTTGCGGTAGCAAGATTTGTGGCTTCTGTCCCGGCTAAAATAGCTGCTCTTACTACTGTTGTCGTACCTAGGGGCATTCGCGTTCCTGTCGTAGCTGTTGGTGTTGCTGCGGTGAAAGTCCTCAAACAATTCAATCTGAAACTAGTATCAGAACAGCTATTAGAAAGCATAATTGCACTATCAGCTAATATGGAAGCTGGCCTTTTTTCCTTGGCTGGTGGGTTAGTAGTAGCAGTTCTCTTGAGACCCACCGCATTAGTATCTAAAGGATCTGGTGTTGGAATTACTCCAGGGAAGCTACTGGGGTTGTTATAATCACCCTGAATGTAGACGGCTTGATCACTGGCAACCGTTAAGGCTCCTGGCAGACGAGCAGCACCAGAAAAGGCAAAACCATATGGACTGACTCCTCTTGTTGCGTCTCTAGTCGCAATTACTGGTGGTGTTGCATCAGAATTTGATGGGTTTGGTACGTAATCATATGGAGCTTCTCTGTTGATTAACGAGTAGTGCCATACCAACCCACCTTCCGTAGTTGCTGTTGCTGTCGGGCTACGCACACCATCAATAGAGCCTAATCCTAAGCAGTCATAGTCACAGTTAGCACCAGCAACGTTGCTGGTGTTAAGAGAGTCGTCAACTGGCAACTGATCTACTGCTGCCAGTGCAGTTAATGGCTTTCTGTCAAAAAGTTTGTTAGCTGCTGGTAGTTGTGCACCAGTAATTGTGCCATCTCCATAGACCCCGTCTCGGTTCCAGGCAGTTAAGCTCTTAATATTAGACTGTAGAATATACATGTTTCTACCTTCTCTTTTATCAAATAGAGGATTTGGCAAGCTGTTCGGTAATAGTATCTGCATCGGAGCTGGTAAGAAGCATCCACCGTTACCAGTCAGGCTGTTGGTGTTTAATGCTGCAATTTCGTTTAGCCTTGCAGCCGTTATTATATTTCTTTCGGCAACAGTGAACCCCGCACTAGTTAATAACGTTCGAAAATCATTTAATAATGTTCCAGTGGCAGCACTTCTTGTTTGTGCAATTGTTATGCCACTTACTGGAGACATCACAATTGCCTGTCTTAATGCATCTATAACACTTTGTCTACTGGCTAAGCTAGCTGGAATATTTGCTGGATTGTTTAATTTCGCCAGACTTGTTGTACTTGTTAATGCTGCTGGTAAACCTGGAATTGCCCTATTTGTTGCGACAGTATCATTGTGGTTAGGCTCCCCGGCACTGCCATCCAGTTTAGGGCATAGGCGCACAATTTCGCTAAAGCTTCTAGCTGGATCATTCGTAACTCTTAGCATTACCGGCTTTTGCAAGCTATTAATTAGTCCTGGTACGCTACTAAAATTTTCGATGATAACAGGTGTAGTATCAGCTTGATTCATCCGCACAATGTTGAATGTAGGACTGGCATTACGGGGATCAAAAGTTACTCTTAAATCTGCCTTATTGTAATATGTTCCGGGACTACCATCAGTTTGGGCTTGGCTTAAAAAGCCACTGGGTGGTAGCCGTAAAACACCAGTATTTCTGATAGTGTTATTGCTAG
>JAYUSV010000082.1:0-7709 GCA_043755495.1 Synechococcales cyanobacterium | reverse complement strand
TTTGGCATACTACAGCAACAATACAATGAACACGCTAAATTTGTTGCGCCAATGTCAACGGTTTGGGGTAAAAAAATTAGTCTTTTCTAGTACAGCCGCAGTTTACGGGCAGCCTGCCGAAACACACATCACTGAAACCACCTACCCTCAACCACTAAATCCTTACGGTAGCTCCAAGCTAATGAGTGAACAGATGATTCGGGATTATAGTGCAGCCAGTGGCATGAAGCATGTGATTTTGCGCTACTTTAATGTGGCTGGAGCTGATATGGCCGGAGAGCTGGGACAAAATAATCCCAAGGCTAGCCACCTAATTAAAGCGACCTGTAATGCGGCCTTAGGTCGTACCTCCGCCGTCAATATTTTTGGTACTGATTTTAAGACTCACGATGGTACTGGCATCCGCGACTATATCCATGTGGAAGACTTGGCTAGAGCACATGTAGATGCTTTAGCTTATTTAGCTGATGGTGGCGAAAGCGAAATATTTAACTGCGGTTATGGCCAAGGCTACAGTGTGCGGGAAGTAATTGACATGGTCAAAGAAGTTTCGGGCAAAGAATTTACCGTGATCGAAGCCGATCGAAGAGCTGGCGACCCGGCTGCTGTCATTGCAGTTTCGGCCAAAATCCAGCAGATGTTGGGTTGGATACCCCGCTACAACGACTTGCAGACGATCATTCGCAGTGCTTATGGTTGGGAGAAGAAAGCCAAGGCTCTGACGGTTGTACCGGCATCTGCGATACCGGTGAATGTTATCTCTAACGTCATCTCACTAGAAATACCAGTCGCTAAAGAACAGCAACTGGTGGTGGTTGCAAGCTAGGCGAACTGCTGTCCCAAAGATATCGGGTTATGGACGGTGATCTTTTTCTTGTTAATCGAGATCAGTTCGCCGTCTTTTAAGTCGCCGAGAAGTCTGGTGACAGTGACTCTGGTGGAACCGATCGCCTCGGCAATAGCCTGATGAGACAGTCGTAAATCGATTGTAATGGCACTACCTCCGTTGGGAATACCAAAATCGCGGCAGAGAATCAGCAAGAAACTCACCAGTCGAGAACCCATATCGCGGTGTGCAAGAGTTTCTACCATCATCTCGGTCTGTAAAATGCGCGAAGAAAGTCCCTTGAGCATTAGCCAAGACATGTCGGGGTTGTCGCGCAAAGAGCGCTCAAACTGCTCGATCGGCACCGAAATTAGCTCAACAGGAGTAAAAGCCACAGCATGATAAAACCGGTCAGAGCGATTGCCGGTGATTAAAGACAAAACCCCAAAGACGCTGTTTTCTCGTAAGAGAGCAACGGTAATCTCTTCACCGGCTTCATAAACGCGCGAGAGCTTGACCGCGCCTTTTTTGAGAAAATAGACCCGTTCGGCAGGATCACCGGGAAAAAAGATGGTTTTACTGCGATCGAAGGTTTCGACCACTGGTGGCAATGTGCCGCCCAACCCTTGGAAAACGCTGGATAAAGGTCTGTCCTGCAGTGCTACCATAACTTTTTTTCACTTGGATATAGATTTGTAGAGTCTGGCCAAAACCACTGGGCAGCCAGAAGAACTACCAACGTGTGGAAGGTATTACAGACTACGTTAGTAGGATTACGTCCAGTCTTTTTGTATCAACATATACTTTTTGTCCTCTTTCCTAAGTTTCCCCTTAGTGAGATCATAGGTTGGTGCCGCTGAAAATGGAAAAGACATGTTAGACCTGAAAAATAAAAATGCCCTTGTAACCGGCATTGCCAATGATAAATCGATCGCCTGGGGGATTGCCAAGCAATTGCACAAAGCCGGAGCCAACATTGGCGTGACTTACTTGCCCGATGAAACCGGCAAAATGGAAAAGAAAGTTGGCAAACTGGTGGAAGAATTGAGTCCTAGCATCTTTTTGCCTCTGAACGTCCAAGACGATGCCCAAATTGATGCCACCTTTGGTGAAATTCAAAAACAGTGGGGTCATATTGACATTGTGATTCACTGTCTGGCTTTTGCGAATAAAGAAGACCTAGCCGGTGACATTAGCAAAACCTCTCGTGCTGGTTTTAGTCAAGCCCTAGAAATTAGTACTTTTTCGTTAACTCGCTTGGTAGGTGCGGCCAAGCCATTGCTCAGGGAAGGTGGCAGCGTCGTTACCCTCACCTATTTGGGTGGTGTGAAGGTTATTCCTAATTACAACCTTATGGGCATCGCCAAGGCCGGTCTAGAGATGAGTGTGCGTTATCTAGCCACCGAGCTAGGGCCACAGGGTATTCGGGTAAACGGTATTTCGGCAGGGCCAATTCGGACTTTGGCTTCTTCGGCGGTAGGTGGCATTCTAGATATGATTCATCACGTTGAAGAAATTGCCCCTCTGCGTCGTACCGTAACTCAAACAGAGGTTGGTAATACAGCAGCTTTCTTATGTAGTGATCTATCCAGTGGTATTACTGGGCAGATTATATATGTAGATGCTGGTTATGAAACTATCGGCATGTAAGCCAACCCAAAGATAGTAGAGAAGAGGTGGATGACGAGTTCATCCACCCTTATTTATTACCAGAATTTGCAGAATTGGGAAGATTTCAGGATTAAGATACCAGTCAAAATAGATCTAGTGGAAAATGGCCATGGGTACCATTGTAGCCATCAGCTAAATCTGATTGAAAAGATATCAAGCCACCGCGATAATTGCCTTGATAGGTGTCGATATATAAACGATTCGATCGAGGGTTAAACTTTAAATATACTGACCCGTTGGTAGCAGGCAAGGCTGTTACTAAATCTGCTGCAATATCGTAACCAAAATATTTAGCATAGCTGTGTAAGGCAGTTAGTCCTACAGCCCGATCGTCAGCACACATCCCGATCGTATGATAGTCGGCAGCTTCAGTGAGTATCTGTAGACATTGACAAATTGATTCTCGCTGTTCATCGCTGGCCGCAGCCCCCAGATCTTGTAGTTTACGGAGGGCTTGGTCTGCTTCGGAAATAGTCATAGATTTTGTTAGTCTCTAGAAGGCGGTGATAAATAAGTATAACGCCCCAAGCTACTCTCGTAATTCTGCATCAGTCGCTGGGATTCTTGCAGAGTGATGCGTTTTTCTTGCAGGGCTTGCTCAGATTTTTTGCGGATATTTTCCATCAAATCTTCTGCGTCGTACTGCACATAGCCTAAGACTTCCTTCATGGTGTCACCTTTCACTACATGCTCAATTAGATAACCTTTGGGAGTGAGCTTGATATGTACCGCGTTGGTATCACCAAATAAGTTGTGCAGATTGCCCATAATTTCTTGATAGGCGCCAGCTAAGAATAGACCTAAATAATAAGGCTTATGCTTTTTTAAAGAATGCAGTTCTAGAACAGGTTTGACATCTCGCAGGTCAATAAACTGGTCGATTTTACCGTCGCTGTCGCAAGTGAGATCAGCCAAGATGCCTCGGCGGGTGGGTTCTTCGCAGAGGCGGTGGATAGGCATGATCGGAAAGAGTTGATCGATCGCCCAGCTATCGGGAGCCGATTGGAATACCGACATATTGACATAGTAGATCGAAGACATCATTTGCTCCAATTCTTCTAGGTCATCGGGTACATAGTCCTCGTCATTGATAATCTCTAAAATTTTGCGACAGCAGGCCCAGTAAAATTGCTCGGCGCGGGCACGTTCGGAAATGCTCAAGTAGCCCAAGTTAAAACGATTCAGGGCTTCTTCTTTGAACTGGGTAACATCGTGGTAGGCTTCCTGAAAATTTTCGAGGTTGATGGTGTCGTAGATTTCCCAGAGATTGCGAATGATAGCGTGCTCATTTTCCTTTGGAGGATGGGGTAGTTCACTGCGGACTTCACTGCTGCCCAGTACATCAAAAATTAAGACCGATTGGTGGGAAACGATCGCCCGTCCACTTTCACTAACCAAGGTGGGCACCGGAATTTTCTTTTCGGCACAGGCATCTTTTACTTCCGCCACGATGTCGTTGGCGTAGTTTTGCATGTTGTAGTTTTTGGAGGCGTGGAAGTTAGTCTGGGAGCCATCATAATCTACCCCCAAGCCACCGCCCACATCTAAATAGCGCATGTTGGCACCCAACTGAGCCAGCTCTACATAAATTTTGCTGGCCTCGATGATTGCTTCTTTGATCACCGAAATTGAGGAGATTTGGGAGCCAATATGAAAGTGCAGCAACTGCAAAGAGTTCAGCATCTTGGCTTCGCGCAGCCGATCGACCACCATGATAATTTCGGGAATGGTCAGGCCAAACTTAGCGCGATCACCGCTAGAACCGCCCCAGCGTCCCATGCCTTTACTGTTTAGTTTGGCACGCACGCCCAGATTTGGTTCGATGCCTAGGGCTTTAGCGGCTTCGATCGCAATTTCTACTTCTTCTACTTGCTCTAACACAATAATGGGAGTTTGACCCAGCTTCTGCGCCAGCATGGCGGTTTCGATATATTCTCGGTCTTTGTAGCCGTTGCAGATAATTAGAGCGCCAGGGTTATCTAAAGTGGCCAAAGCAATCATTAATTCTGGCTTGGAACCAGCTTCGAGACCAAACTGGAAAGGTTTGCCAAACTTCACTAAGTCTTCGACTAAATGGCGCTGTTGGTTACATTTGATCGGGAAGACACCTCGGTAGCTGCCCTCGTAATTGTAACGGGCGATCGCTTTGGCAAAGGAGGCATTTAAGCGCTCGATGCGGTCTTCTAAGATATCGGAGAAGCGGATTAACAGCGGAAGAGCTAGGTTGCGTTCACGTAAGGCATTGACCAGTTCAAATAAATCTAAGGAGCCTCCTCGATCACCTTGAGGAGATACGGTGACGTGACCGGCAGCATTAATTGAGAAGTAGGGTTCACCCCAGCCTTTGATGCGGTACTGGTTTTCACTGTCTTCGATCGACCAGGAGCCATTTTTAGGTTCTTTGTGCTTTTTCTTTTTTTTGCCAGAGTTCGGTGGCTCGGATATGGTGATAATTTCGGTGGTTTCTTCAACCCTAGCTAGCTCTAATCCCATGTGACGATACCTCCCAAAAGCGTTGGCGACATTAAGTGTAACCGATTATTATCGGGTTCAGCTCTCTTTGAGTATGATACCCACAAAAATCTTGTTTTTAGAGGTGAGGTCTTTGATTGCCTACCGCCTACACCCAAAAAAGTCTCTAGGATCAGCGATGGCAGCCAAATTTCCTAATACAGCATTCAAAGTATTACGGGCTATAGACAAAGGAGGGTATCATTGGGGTGCTACCCCTGAACAAAAAAATGAACGAAGATATCCAAAAGCTACATATCCAAGCTGGGCTAGTAATTGGGAAAGAAAAAATTTGCGGCAAAAAAATAAACTATACGACCGAAGACAATGCCGCTGAGTATGCTGAAAAAATGAACAGCAAGGCAAGCACCCGGAATACTTTAGAGGGATATCCCTGTGCTTTTTGCCAAGGTTGGCATGTAGGGAAAGAAATGAGTCGATCGGAGCTAGAAAGCTATATAAGTCAGGATTAGAAAATTATCTGAAACAACTAACGACTGTTATCTGAGTAAAAAACAGTCGCTAGCAATTTTTCAGGGCACCAAATTTTAGCGCTCAGGTTGTAAGTCGTCGAAGCGATCGATCACTTCAAGTTCGACACCGCGCACATCACGATATTCAAACTCTACCCGCCGATCGAGAGCATAAGGGTTTACCCCTTGATCATTAGTAACCCGATTGTTGAAACTCTTCGATCGAATGGTCATGCGATTGGTAGAAATACCTTTGCGAAGTAAGTAATTGCGCACAGATGTCGCTCGGCGCATTCCCAAAGCTTGGTTATAAGCCTGAGGTGCCCGAGGGTCGGTATGTCCGGCTAAATCAACACTGATGCTAGGATTCGCTTTTAAGACCCGTACAATTTCATTTAAAAGCTTCGTAGTAGCTGGGCTGAGCTGAGATTTATCCAGAGCAAAATGCACCTTTTGGGGAATTGAGATTTTGACAATGCCAGGTAGTGGTGGTTCTACTGGAATTGGTGGAGTTACTGGCACCTTTGGCGGGTCAATTGGTGTAGTTACTGGTGGATTAACCGCCACTGGCACATCTTGTAAACTGCAATCACGGGGGATTTTTTTCCCAGAGCGTGCCAAGGCTATCTGACCAGGAATCGTGATAGTCGCATTACGAGCCGGTTCGGAGGTGCCATATTTGGCATCGGTAGTAACGGCGCTTAAGACCATCCCTGGTTCTAGACCAGTTAAGGTTGCCTGGAATTTGCCTTGGGCATCGGCGGTAACTGTTTTTAGTGACTGAGATAATGGACCGTATTCGGTATCTTTAGCGCTGTTGACTCGGTAGATTTCCACCTTAGCATTAGGCTCAGCAGTACCATCGAGGTATACTCGGCCACCTAGCATATAGATTTCATTAGCCAGAAATTCTGGCGCATTAATTGCCCCGTTACCAGTATCTAGGCGGCGGTTTTCGCTGTTGCGCGGAGCGTTAACGCCGTCGCCATTTTGGAAGTCTTCCACAGCTTCGTTGCGATAGGTAATTAGGTCGATGCTGAGTCCTTCCAGGTTACTAAAGCGATTGTTATTAATGACATTGCGGCCAGAGGGTAAATCGCCTCGGTGGTGTTGAGCAAAAGCTGAAACCGATACACCGGAACCGGCTTGGAACTCGATCGAGTTATTATTTACCACATTGTCATTACCCATTAAATGGATTGCAGCGCGACGGAGACGGCGACCATTAGCAGAAATCCGGTTGTTGGTAATAGTAACTGCGCCAGAATCGGGTTTGAACAAAAATACCGCGCTGCCATCGTTACCGCAAATAGCGTTGCCGCGAATGCGGTTGTTGGCCAGCTTGCCTTCTAAACGAATGGCATCAGGCATTCCTTGGGTGCCGTTGGCAAAAACTGCGTTGTTTTCGACTAACAAGTTATTGGCGCTAATTTGGCTAATGATGCCGCTGGCTGTGTGGAAGCCAATCGCGTTATTGCGAATAGTGGTGCCGGTAGAATCAAAAACATACACGCCAAAATCAGAGGTGGTTTCTGGCATCTGGCGGTTTTTGTTGATGCCCAGAAAATTGTTTTCGATCACAATGTTTTGGGGAGCCAAACGCTCGTCAATTTCTGGGTAAGTTTTGGTACCCACAAAAATATCTGCGCCAGGGAGGTTTTGACTGCTGGAATTCGTACCAACTTGAAAGCCATAAAGGCTCAAGCCCTTGACCGTAATATTGTCGGCCATTAGGGTGAGACCTCGATCGATCTGCACTCCAGGGGCTGGGGTAATCTCTACCTCTGGGGTGTCAATAATTAGGCCATCTAAAGTAGCTTTACCAGTCGTTTTACCTGCGATTTGCACCGAACCTTTGATCAAATTTGGCAATGCCGATTTTAATTCGATCCGCTGGTTCCCGACAGGGAGCTGAAATTCGATGCGGTTGCTGCTACTGGATGTAATGTCCTGAATCTGTTTTTGTTCCACAGGGCTTAGTTGATCCATCTGCAGATCGCCATTGATCACAGCAATCGCTTCTCGGAGAGTCAAGTCATTATCAGCCTTAATTTCATCTCGACTGCTATTCACAGTAATCTGCATAAAAGCCCGGTATTCTAAGGCCGAAGCAGGCAGGGCGCTGCCGCCTAAGAGCGATACCAGCAGGAAATAGTTAACTAGTTTCATTTGATTTTAGACTCCTGCTGTTGGATGGGGCTGAGCTGTTGTTGACCAAAGCCGCCAAA
>JAYUSV010000081.1:0-7726 GCA_043755495.1 Synechococcales cyanobacterium | reverse complement strand
ATCCACCAGCTTCTCTACCGCCCATGGCATTTGGTTGACCGGTCAAAGAAAATGGCCCAGCCCCCGGTTTGCCAATTTGTTTGGTCATCAGGTGCAGGTTAATAATATGGCGCACCTTGGCAGTCCCTTCACTGGACTGGTTTACACCCATCGACCACATCGAAAGTACTTTCTTGGAATCAGCCCACCAATGAGCCGCAATTTCTAAATCTTCTTGAAAAATGCCACAAGTGACAGCGACTTTTGCGGGGGTGTAATGACTGGCGACCTCGGCGAAAGCTTCAAAGTTATCGGTGTGTTGATCAATAAACTGCCGATCGAACTTGCCCCATTTAATTAACAAATGAGCAATGCCATTCAATAAATCAATATCTGTGCCTGGCTTAATTGCTAAATGCAGATCAGCAGCTTCAGCAGTAGCTGTGCGCCGGGGATCGACCACCACCATTTTTACTTTCTTATCTTTTTTATGGCGCTTGCGCAGGCGGTTGAATAACACCGGATGGCAATCAGCGGCATTGGCTCCAATAATAAAAGCGTAATCTGTCAAATCCACATCGTCGTAGCAACAAGGAGGGCCATCGGCTCCGAAGCTTTGGATATAACCAGATACTGCCGAAGACATACAGAGCCGAGAGTTGGCATCAAAATTATTGGTGCTTAAGCAGCCTTTCAGCAGCTTTTGAGCAATATAGTAGTCTTCGGTCTGAAACTGACCAGAGCCGTACATACAAATGCCGTCACCGCCGATTTCCATCATGGTTTTGCGGATTTCGCTAGCAATTTTATCTAACGCTACATCCCAGCTCACCTGTTGAAAAGGCTGATCTAATCGATCTCGCATCATCGGATGCATCAATCGCCCTTCGTCTAAAGATTCAGCAATAGTTGCCCCCTTCACACAAACCATCCCTTGGCTAGAGGGATGATCTTTATCACCCATTACCCGCCAGATAGGGCGACCTTGGCTATCACGATTCACAGGTTTTCCGGGGCGGGCAGGAGGTGCTACTTCTAGGCCGCAGCCCACGCCGCAATAAGGACAAAGGGTCTTAGTCGAATCACTCATGATTATGAACGAAAGTGCTGAAGGTCTTAGATTGGCTTAGGAAGCAAGTAGTATTCTGTATCATTCACTACTAGATACTGGTTAAGCCCCAATAATGGGGCTTAATTTAGTGATTTAGATTTGAGCTGTGCCTGTCAATGGCTCTGCCGCAGTATCTGTACCAAAAGAGTTGCGTGGCTCTTTTAAGAAAAAAGCACAACAAGAAGCACAAACTAATGAGGTAAGACCCATAGTAATAAACAGGGTAGAACTATTTGTCAGACTATAAACCATCAGATACAACACTCCGCCAAAGTTACCGTAGGCTCCAACGTTGCCTGCAATTTGACCGGTCATTTCTGGCTTAATCAATGGCACAATCGCAAAGGTACTGCCAGAGCCAGCCTGAGCACATAAACCAGAAAACATAATTACCAGCAGTGCCGCTGGTAATGCCCAGCTCGGATTAATCAAACTAGCCGTTAAGTAACCCACCCCAATTCCACCGGCCAACGCTGTCATTGTCCATTTCCGGCTGCCAAATCTATCTGAAATGATGCCGCCGCTCGGACGTGAGAATAAATTCAGGAGAGAATAAGCCGAAGCAATCATGGGTGCATACATGTCGCTCAAACCAAAGGTTTCTTTAAAAAAGAGTGGCAGCATCGATACGGCGGTTAATTCGGCACCGAAAGTGGTGGAATAGGCAAACTGCAAAAGAGCTACCTGCCGAAAGTGATAGCGTTCGTTAGCACTAAAAATAGTTTTGCCCAACACCACATTTTTGTTAACCTGCCAAGCTTGATAGGTTTGGTAAGCATATAAAACAGCGATCAAAGCCCAAATAATATACATTTGAGTCGTATTAAGAAAAGCCGTTTTTGGCTGCGCTAACTGCCAAGCAATTAGACCCAAAGCACCAATTAAACCCAAGTTCATTAACAGCAACCCCCAAAAGCCGAGCGGTGAAGTAACCTGCATCGAGCCATATTTCTTGGGGCGTTTATATTCTTTGCCAGGTGGGGTATCAGTAACGCTAGAGTAATAGATAATCCCGTAAGTGGCAGCAATAACGCCGGTAAAAATAATGCTTTCGCGCCAGTGTGATGCACCGCCTACCACCAAGGCGATGCCAACAGATACTAAAGGCAGACCAAAGTTAGCAGCAAATGCTCCAAAGTTGCCCCAACCACCGTAGATCCCCTGTGCTAAACCAATATCTTTGGGTGGAAACCACTCCGCAACCATCCGAATGCCCACCACAAAGCCAGAACCCACAATACCCATTAACAACCGACCCATGACAATTTGGTTGAAATCATGAGCCGTGGCCGTTATGACACAAGGGACTAACGCAAAAATTAACAGCGTCGAATAGGTAATGCGGGGACCAAATCGATCGAGCAAAGCTCCAATTACAATACGGGCTGGAATGGTAACTGCTAAGTTGCAAATTGCAATGGTTTTTAGCTGTGCGCCAGTCAGACTCAACTCTTTGCCAATTACTGCGGCAAAGGGTGCAAAGTTAAACCAACAAACAAAGCTTAAGAAAAATGCCAACCAAGTAAGGTGCAAAATTCGGTAAGGATCTCGAAAAGACCAAAGATTTTTCAACATAGCAATCTTGCAAAACAACCGGTAGGCATCCAAAACTGGAAAATATTCACTACCGAGAAGTCAGATTAAATCTATCCATTACATTGATTCGTATCTAAAGCTACGATTTATTGCAGATAATGCCATTAGCGCAATTATTCGATGCTGAATAGTCAAGACTAGTCAAGAGTGTTACAATTCTGTGATTTTAGTGATTTCGGCTAATCGACCCTCTACTGAGTGATGAGTTAATTCGATTTTTAGGTACTCAGCAGGCCGATAGGGTAAGCGATCTGGCCATTCGATCGCCATAATTCCTGGCTCTACTTCCCAGCCCTCCCAATATTGCTCTAAATGCAAAGCTACTACTTCTTCAGTGGTCAATCGATAGAGATCCAAATGATACAAGGGGCAGCGACCAGCTAAATACTCATTGATCAGTGTAAAAGTCGGGCTGGTAATGGCTTCGGTGATTCCTAATCCAGCCGCTAGCCCCTGAACTAAAGAAGTCTTGCCACTGCCCAGATCACCGACCAGCAGTAAAACTGTGCCCGCTGTTAATTTAGTACTCAACTCATAGCCAAATTGTTTAGTGGCAGCCACATCTGCCAAAAACAGCTCGGGGTTACTTAAATAAGCATCAATATTTTCCACACCCACAACACCTAAATGAATTGTGGGTCTTGTCTGAAACACATGCTGAGGAAACCTCAGCGTGATTTCAGCCGCTGCCCACCCTACAAGAATTTTTTATGCTGACTTACGAACATCTTTATCTTTGGCTTCGGCTTTATTTTGGCGATACCACAGCATTAGTGCCCGAGCTAACTTGCGCGAATTATGTCGTAAGTAGCCCTGTTCATCTTCTTCCATCACGTTTACCGGTACAATTTGCCGCCTGAGCCGCTGAATTGCTTCGGCATCGACTTCTACGTAGGTGGCATTTTCTTGATGGTAACGCTCAGTCGATCGAGGAGATGGATGATTTTTTTCGACCAACACCGCATCAAAAAGTTTTTTACCGCAAGCATGATCGATCGCCTTAATGTGGTCGCTAACATGATAGCCAGTGGTTTCTCCGGGCTGGGTCATGATGTTGCAGATATACACACAGGGCACTTTACTGCGGTCGATCGCTTTGGCAATTTCGGGCACCAGCACGTTAGGAATCACACTGGTATAAAGGCTACCTGGACCAATAATAATAAAATCGGCCTCTTCGATCGCCTTAATCACCGCTGGTAAAGCGGGTGGGTTTTCGGGAATACAGCCAATTTTGACAATTTGGCCATTGGCTTCGGTAATCTGCGATTCACCCCGAATGGTGCGGCCGTCGGCCATTTCTGCCCACAGATCTACATGGCAAAGCGTGGCGGGCAACACCCGCCCTTGAATCGCCAAAACCTTAGAACTAGCGGCAATACCTTGCTCTAAATCCCCGGTAATATCAGACATCGCAGTCAAAAACAAATTGCCAAAGCTATGCCCCTCTAAGCCTTCTCCTGCCGAAAATCGATACTGAAACAATTCAGTGAGTAATTTTTCTTCGTCAGCCAAAGCCGCAATACAGTTGCGAATGTCACCCGGAGGCAGCACCCCAAAATCGCGCCGCAGCTTCCCTGAAGAACCACCATCATCAGCCACTGTGACCACGGCGGTAATGTTGGCGCTGTAGGTCTTTAAGCCCCGTAATAACGTAGAAAGACCAGTCCCACCACCCAAAGCCACAATCTTTGGCCCTCTGTTGCGGCGGCGTTTACTAATCAACATTTCTAATAAAGTTTTATCGCCTTGAGGACTGAGCGCTCCACTCACGGCCTTTAGAGAGCGCAGTTGTCCCCAAAATAACAAGAAAAAACCTGAAGCTAAAATAATTGGCCCAGATACCCGATTGGGTACTACTTTGGCAACGTTCTGCAAGCCATTATCGGCAAATTCTACCAGTGACCGCACAGGCATCAATTTCACCCAAATAGCCAAGCCCAAAGTGATTAACACAACCCCAGCCAGCGTCACCATAAACCAACGCTTAACAAACAGGCCAGGAGCTAGCCACTGCACCGATTTTTTCACAATCCCGGTCTGATGAGCATGTCGCTCATCACCGGTGGACTGCTGCTTTTGCAGCCGGTTTAAAGCATTTTGGACTATATTAACCATAGTGTGTAGCCAGAAAAGTTACAGGAAGCGAAGAAACTAAATTACGCAAATGGCGGTGAGGAGTAAAAACGAAGCTAGTAACAAAGAAAACACACTACGAAAACAAGAGCAGGGGAAAAGCTAAGAATACTCACTCAATGTTAATACTATGTTAAGCATAAGTACCATTTATTAATATATCGTTAACCGGCAACTAATCTCCTGTGAGAAAAAAAAGAATTTTAGGGCTTGATCCAGGCTTGGCGACGATCGGCTTTGGAGCGATCGATACCAATGAGCCACACAGCAAGGTGCCATTGACTTTGTTAGATTTTGGCATTATCCAAACCAAAGCTGGAGTAGAAATTAGCCAACGGCTCAAAACCATTCATGAAGACCTGACTAGCGTGGTGCAAGAGTTTCAGCCAGAGTTGGTGGCGATCGAAAAGTTCTTTTTCTACCGCATGGCCAATACTATCTTGGTGGCTCAAGCGCGGGGGGTGATCTTGCTGGTGTTGGCAGAAAATAATCTCCCCTATGTGGAGTTTACCCCAGCTCAAATAAAACAATCGATCGCTGGTTACGGAAATGCCACCAAAGAAGATGTGCAGTCGGCGGTAGCCAGAGAGTTGTCTTTGGATTATGTTCCGCGACCCGATGATGCGGCAGATGCGCTGGCGATCGCTCTTACGGGCTGGATGCACCTATGAAAGTTGTTATTTGTCATTTGAGAGAAGTCGTGATCGCCCTAAAACTCTCCAAGCCAGCTTCTAAGTTTTCGACGATTTCCATGGCCAGTACATCAGGATCTGGCAGGCTATCAAGATCGGTGAGGCTCTTGTCTTTGAGCCAAAAGAGATCTAAGCTGGTTTTGTCTCTGGCGATTAGTTCTTCGTAGGTGAATTTGCGCCAGCGGCCATCGGGGTTGTTTTCTGACCAAGTTTCTTGGCGATCGAACCTGTTATTAGGTTTATAACAATCAATAAAGTCTTGGAGATCGCCCTTTTTCATGGGGTTGGCTTTAAGGGTGAAGTGAATGTTGGTACGAAAGTCGTAGTACCAAATTTCTTTTGTCCAAGGGTGTTTGGCGGCAGGTTTGTTATCAAAAAAGAGGACATTGGCTTTTACACCTTGTTTGTAGAAGATGCCGGTGGGCAGACGAAGAATGGTGTGGAGGTCGGTGCTTTCTAGTAACTTTTTACGGATTTTTTCTCCGGCTCCACCTTCAAATAAAACGTTGTCGGGTAAGACTACGGCGGCTTGGCCGGTGGTTTTGAGCATTGATCGAATGTGTTGGACAAAGTTGAGCTGTTTGTTGGAGGTGGTTTCCCAGAAGTCCTGGCGGTTGTAGGTGAGGTCGTCAGATTCTTGTTCGCCTTCGTCGTTGGTAAAGCTCATGCTGCTTTTTTTGCCAAAGGGTGGGTTGGCCAAGACGTAATCGAAGTGTGTTTGAGGTTCAGAAATCAGGGCATCTTGAGGCGAAATCATACTTTCACCATCGATATCGCCGATATTGTGCAAGAACATGTTCATGAGTGCCAAGCGGCGAGTGTTGGCGACTATTTCGTTGCCCCAGAAGGTGTGATGTTTGAGAAATTCTTTTTGGGCTTTGTCGAGTTTGTGATTGTTGACGAGGTGATCGTAGGCGGCGAGCATAAAGCCACCGGTACCACAGGCGGGGTCGGCGATCGTTTTGTGGGGTAGGGGGCTAATGCACTCGACCATGACTTTGATTAAGGAGCGAGGGGTAAAGTATTGGCCTGCACCGCTTTTGGTGTCTTCGGCGTTTTTTTCTAGCAAGCCTTCGTAAATATCGCCTTTGGTGTCGGCTCCCATCATGACCCAGCTTTCTTTGTCGATCATGTCGATGATGCTGTAGAGCCTTGCGGGGTCTTGAATTTTGTTTTGAGATTTGGCGAAGATTTGGCCGAGCATTCCTTGGCCTTTGCCAAGTTCGCGCAGGGTGGTGAGGTAATGGAGTTCTAGTTCGGCACCGCGTTTGGTTTTGAGGTTTTCCCAGTTATGTTCTGGGGGGATGCCGACGTTACGTTTGTAGGGTGGTTTGCTGTATTCGTCGGCCATTTTAAGAAATAGCAGGTAGGTGATTTGTTCGAGGTAGTCACCGTAGCTTACGCCGTCGTCACGGAGGACGTTGCAGAAGTTCCAGACTTTAGAGACGATCGCGGCTGAGTTCATGGTGTTTTTTTGGCTGGTTTGCGAGGTTTGAGGGGCAGGGTTTGTTGGGCGCTTTGCTCTTGCTGGATGCGGGCTAGAAGCTGGGCGGCGGGTTCGTCGTTGGAGTCTTGGGGAACAAGTTTACCGGTAAAGGCTTGTTTGAGGATGCTTTGGCGCAGGGATTCGGCACGTTGAAGATTTTCTTCGATCGTGGTTTCGAGGTTGTCGCAGATGGAAAGGCGAGATTCGATTTCTTGGACAATTTGATGCTGTTCTTCCAAACCACAAATAGGGATTTCTATATCACGACAAATCTCAAGAGTTAGGTTGAACTGACCCACCGTTGCCTTTGCTTTTTTTGACATCCTGTCAATTGTTCCCTGAGATAATAAGTACTGAAGAAAGTACTTATTAGATATAATATTGATAAGCCTATATCTTGCTATTGCCTGATTAATATTCCATTCATCAAAGGTATCAGAAATTAGAGAGACTTTACCAAGAGGCGGCCCCACAATATTCATTAATATATCACCTGGCAAAACCCTTGAACGGGATAAAAAACCATTGTGAATTTCACTACTGACAAACGTGGGATTTATGGAGAAATCCAGTGTCCCTCCATGAGTTAAATTGTAAACTTTGATAAAAGGTATATCTCCGTGACTGCTATGCAGTTCATTTTTATCTGGTGTCGTTCCTTTCGTTATAAAATCCGAAATTGACTCAGCTCTGACATAGCACCATCCTTCCATTAATTTAGGCAAT
>JAYUSV010000080.1:0-7728 GCA_043755495.1 Synechococcales cyanobacterium | reverse complement strand
GCAAATACAGGGGTGAGGGTAGCGATCTCCAATCCACTCGATCCATTTCGCTACTCCATCTGATTCTTAATCGGCGGCTGCGCGCGACCAGCCACATTTTCGATCGAGCTAACTGCCGCTGCTGCTCCCGCCAAAATATTTTGCTCACTGCCCCCCAAATATAGGCGGCCAAAGCTCCCCACTGCCTGAACTTCCAAGATATTAATTGCCGCTGCCTTCTCGGCTTCGTTGGCTGCCAAGGAGGCGTAAGCGGCTGGTTCTACTTCTAGCACAAACAAAGTTTGGCCAGCCAACAACATTTGCCCCCGTGCCATCCGGTTAATAATTTGGGTTTGGTGAGCGTTGATGTTGCGAATAATTTGACTTGAAACCACGCGAGGCTTAATGCCATCACTGCTTTTCACCCCAATATGGGCAAGAATTGCTTTGCCCGCAGCCCGCGTTTCCCCTTGGGAAGCAGCATGAATTTCCAGTAAGCCATATAGCCTCTCAACAATTTGCACACCAGGGGTCACAGATGCAGCTTTGAGGGCAATGTCAGTGATTTTATTGATTTCGATACCGGGCGAAATCTCTACCCATAGTGAGCTATCACCGGGAACCGGCAAAAAACCTTGTACTACTTTGCCTAAATAGGCAGCGTGTTGCGGTTGGAGGCTGTCTAAATAGACGTAGCTGCGTAATTCAATCTCCAAGGCTTCTCTCTATGTGTTTCGGCTGTTATTCACACCCATCATACGATCGAACTTGACGTAAATCAAATTACGATAGCCTATTACAGCAGTTCTAAATTCGGATTTTGACAAATTGCTCTACTACCGAGACTACGATAAACTAATGAACTGGCAACTGTTTGCTTAAGGTGGTGAAAGATGGTGTCACAGGCGGGAGATAAGCTGCTCAATCGCAAATATACCATTGAGAGGTAGTTGGGAAGGATGCGGTGAATTATTGAGCTTTCTTGAAAGCCTGGATAAGAACTTTTGTAATCAATTCCATTGTCATCGCGTATTGTATTGCAGGGTTGGGAACAATAGGATTATCTGATCTCTCCTCCTCTCATGCAATGCTAGTGAACTCTTTTCAGTCAATTCAGGCTTTAATTCTGGACACCCAAAGTGAAATTACCAGTGAAATCTTAGCCAGATCTGAGCAACATGTAGGCAGTGAGGCAATCTCGACCCACGCAATCAAGAATATATCTCTACGACTAGAAAGAATAGAGAAGATCTTGCGAACTCAACGTTATAACGTGGCCTTTATTGGCCAAGTAGGAACAGGAAAAACCACTGCAATCTGTCACTTGTTTGGCTTAGTCCAAGAAATAAAAAAAACAGTTGAGACAAAAGAAAAATCAGTTACCCAGTATCAGGAGCTGCTTACTACCGGCTCAGGCAAGACTACTATCTGTGAAGTGGTTATTCGGCCAGCACTCCATACCTTTATTGAAATTGATCCCTACGAATATGACGAAATTTATCAACTTATTGATGATTTTGGTCTCTGGGTTTGGCAGAAAGTTCATCCTGAAGAAAATAAGAAAAAAGTAGAAATACCACCAAGTGAATTACTAAGAGCTATTCGTAATGTAGTATCACTGCCTGAGGTAATGAAAGAAGGTAAATTAGTTGATCAAGCCGTACAGTTTGCTAAGGGTTTTGCTGCTGATAATTATCAGAATTTTAAAGCAGCCTTAGTGGATCGTGGTCAGCTAGGGCTGCGATCGGAAACTAGAATTGAGGCGGAAAGCACTGAGCCAGATATTACACAGTGGGTTAGTAAAAACTTCAAAGAAATCAATGTGGCCAAGTTACCAAATTTTTCTATCCCAAAGAGAATTTATCTGAATTTAGAAAGTAGCATTCTAGATTTTAGCAAATACCCCAATATTGGTAGTATTGTTGATACTCGGGGTCTTGATTTAGGCACTAAAGATCGTCGAGATTTAAATAAGTATATTCGTGATGACGATAACACAATTTGCATTTTTGTTGATCGGTTCTCCTCTGCTCCTGGAAACATAATTGACATTATCAGTAAATACTTAACTCCCACCTCTGAGTATATTGACAGCAAATTTTCGCTATTAGTTTTACCCCGTAAAGGTGAACCAGAAAAAATCTTGGGCGGAGATGGCATACAAGTCGGAACTGTCTATGAAGGAACTGCGCTAAGACGAGCTAACATTGATAATGTTTTCACGAATGAGGGTGTTAGTTTTATCTCGGAAAATATTATTTTTTATGATGCTTTACGTTGTTACTTAGATGATGATACAATGCATCCGTACTATGACGAATCTGATATTACTAGCGATCGGGATAGGGTTCTAGCAGAAATTAGTAATCTGATAAAGAATCGTGAGTGTAACCTAACAGAAGAAGTTAATACGTTAATTAATCAATTCCATTTAATCAAACAAGCCGATTATCCAAGTGAACAAGAAAATCACCTGGTTTTAGAAGTAAAAAAAAAGCTGAGTCCTCTAGATCAGTTGCTACCTATTGCAAATAATTTCACTGAAGATTACATTAATAGCCTCGCTGTTTTGCATCATATGGTACTTCGAGCTACCAATAATCGATATGGAAGATATGAAATGCGTGGTGTAGATATATATTTTAGTGGACGAAATTTGGCTGAAAATTTTGCTCGCTCACAAACCAAAAACCTCAAGTTAGAAATATTAAATTCAATTATTTCAGCACAGACAGAGACTGTTTCAAACTCTCAAATGTGGATATCTCTACAGAGATTGCATAGCCAGATTAGTGAAAACTATGAGGCACTAGTAATTGAACTAGGCCAGAAAATCGAAAATACTTTGACTAATATAACTCTGGCTCCGCAAAGTCACGAAGACAGCGAATTCTGGCGAGAAGTAATTGATCGCTGGGGACAAGGATCTGGCTATAAGCAAGATGTTCTTTCTTGTTATAAAAGCCAACTTAAACCTATCGAAATAATACTGACAAATTTGATGATCACTGATTGGCAAGAGGATTTGATCAATCCCGCTTTGCTATTTTTGGGTGATGGTGACAAATCTAAGTCACTTAGTAATTCCTGGGCGACTCCATAATCTGTAGTTTCGATGCCTGGTTCTTCTAAGCTTTTGGTGATCTGAGTAGCAATCGTATACCATTAGTGCTGTTTGATATTACCTCTGTAGCTCCGCCACCAAGTCATAAAAGGGCTGCCAATTATCTTCTTGGGCAATCGATTCCCATACTTCTTCAATCAATGGCCGCAAAGGCACAGTTGCTGGGTTCGATCGCTGTAAATTCTCACCGACTAGCGCTAACTGCTCGGGAGTCAAAGAGCTGATCGACTGTTGATACAATTGCTGCCACAGATTTTTAATCGATTCTTTGCCCTCGGCTGGCAACCAATCGGTGTCACTGAGAATCAGATTAAAGTCTTCGTGCCATTTACCCACCCAGCGCTGTGTTACCAGAGTAAAAAACTGGTGGTAGCCGATTTGAGTAGTATCTAGTAGCTCCAGGGTGGCATTCAATAACTTCAGACCTTGATCATTAATCTCGCCGTTCAGACCCAGCTTTTGCCACATTAAATTTTGATAGGTTTGGGAGTATCGATCGTCGAAAGCCTCTAAAGCCTCATCCATATCTCCCTGATTTAAAGCTGCTGCCAGGGGCTTTTGCAGAATTTCTAAGTTTAGCTTGCAAATTCCAGGCTGATTTTCGTAACTGTAACGACCGCCGTAATCAAAATAGGCTGCTGTGAAGTTGGGTTGATAGGTGGGCAGAAAAGCAAAAGGGCCATAATCGAAGCTTTCACCAGTGATCGACATATTATCGGTGTTTAAGACTGCGTGACAAAAACCTGCCGCCATCCATTGAGCTGCTAGGTCAGCCACTCGATCGACCAACTCCTGATAAAAACTGAGATATTTATTTTCTCCGCCAACTAAATGGGGATAGTAAACGGCAATCACATGATCTAATAGTCGCCGGGTTAAGTCTGGGCGTTTGAGATAGTGCAGTCGATCGAAAGTACCAAACCGAATGTGAGATCGGCTAAATCTGACCATTACCGCCGATCGAGTAGGCGAAGGTTCGTCCCCTCGCCATAAATCTAGCCCAGTTTCCACCACGCTTAAACAGCGAGAAGTCTTCACTCCCATCCGATGCAGCGATTCTGCCGCTAACACCTCGCGCACTCCTCCTTTTAAGGTCAGCATCCCATCCCCACCTCGGGAGTAGGGAGTGCGGCCAGAACCCTTGGTACCGAAGTCATATAACTCTCCATCGACCCCGCGCACTTGACCATAAAGAAAGCCACGCCCATCGCCCAAGCCGGGATTGTAATTGCCAAATTGGTAGCCATGGTAGCGCAGGGCTAATAATGGGTGAGGATGGCCACTAAACTGACCAAAGGCTTCGATAAAATTGGCATCGCTCACATTAGCTGGGTCTAAACCCAACTGAGCTAAGATGTCATCATTGCGCCAACGTAAGGTATGTTGCGGAAAATCTTCCGCTGCCACGTCGTCATAATAATCGTTGCCCAAGTCGGCGAGGGCGGGTTCGTAATTTAGGCTAAGAAGAGGATTCATCTAGATGACAGATTCATTAATGTTTCAAGAAGATGAGTATGTGGTGCTCATCAGTGGCCAACCAGAAGAGATTTTCACCGCTGCTGAGATGTTAATAAAACTCTCCGAGACTCTATTGAATCACGGAGAGATCGATTTTCCCGCAGATGTTTTGGCGAAAGCTTCGACGGCAGCGCGGGCTGCCTACTTACTGGATAATTACTGCGAGTTAGATCTGGGTGCAGGTCAGTATGTACAGTGGTATGCGGTGCGGTTAGAAAAAAACTAAGCTGCTTCTACGACAACTGGAGACGGTTCGCCCACAATCAAGGCCACATCTATATCTTCATCGCTGGTGCGTTTGAGGGTGACATTTATGCCGGGGCCAAAGAACTTGGTGATTTTTTCGTGTTTTTCTTCCCAGGTGCTGAAAGGAATTAGTGGGGTATAGAATTCCATGATCAGAGCGTATTTACCATCGATCAGTTCTTCGCGCATGCCTCTAATCACTGGGCGCTCATCGTCGGTAGGCGATAGACCAAGTTTTTCTAGGGCTACGTCTAAGTGAGCTTCTTGGCCATAACGAAAACGAGTCACATCTTGACGAATCTGTTTTTGAATAGCTGTTTGCTGCGCCTCTCGAATGATTTTCATTTCTGGCTCGGGGTCAACTAGGGGTACAGGGCGTAGTTCCGCAGACTTTAGTGCCAAACCACCCAACAGCAAAGGGACTCCATAAAAAAAGCCGATCAGGTTGAGGGTAGGGTTATCTACGGCATAGGCACCGAAGCCGATGAGGGTGAGCAGACCACCAATACTAATTAAGGTGGGTCCGAGAGGAATGCGACGCAGCAGGGACATGGGATAAATGAATATTGTTACAAAACTTCTCGTATTATCCACTAATTTTCAACGCATGGGTTATTACAGCATAAATACTCATCAAAGGTATTATGCTCAAGCTGTTTTGGATGCAGGTTTTTAAGCTAAATCGCTTGTTAGGTAAGAACTTTGGATTTTGAGAGCAAATACTTTAATCACGAAATAACCTTATTTATTTCAACAAAATAATAAATTCACATAAAATTTCGTAGGTAATTAAACTCAGTGCGTTTTTTGTAAATGTAACAAATAATTGCGAGTGTCTCATACTTAATGGGGTTCATCCTTTATATTGTAGAAACCAAGCAATCGATCCCCGCCGGAAGTAAGACAAGAATTCGTCGAATCTTAACCGGTATTCATATAAACCACTGGAGATTACCATCATGCAAGTAACTGAAAATTCCCTGAACAGAAAGAATTCCCTCGCTGTCACTAAGAGCTTTTTGGTATGGTGTTTTGCTCTAGCGGTTTGTCTGTTGGTGGTGGGTTTTCCTTTAATAGCAGTGATGGCTACGGTAGCTGCACTGTTATCGATGGCTCTTCACCCTATTCTGCCGATGAGTGCGGTGTTGTTAGTTGCCGGTAGCATTTTGGCAATAAATATTTTGGCAGTGGTAATCACCGCAGCAACTTTGACCGCGAAGGGCATTCACCCTGATGAAGTTAGCTGGTTGGGTTGGTTGAATGGCAGCAGCGAAGTTCTACAAACCACCACTTATGCAGCTTGTCCTTTGACTTGCGAAATCAAGCAGTAAATCAACAGTTTTGGAATTCATGCTCTTGGGGCGCTTGATACACGATCGAGCGCTTTTTTATTATCTGGGGGATGAGTGAAGACATTAGAATGTCAGAGAAGAATTCCGTGATTTGCAATGAAATCTAATATGTTGCCCGCTTTACAAGAGCTAATCGATGTGGTCGCTCGTCTACGAGATCCAGAAAATGGTTGCCCTTGGGATTTGGAGCAAACTCCAGAGAGTTTGACTCCTTACATTATTGAGGAAGCTTATGAGACGGTTCATGCAATTCGATCGCAGCAGCCTGACCAAATCGTGGAAGAGCTGGGCGATTTACTGTTACAAGTAGTCCTGCAAGCTCAAATTGCCAGTGAAGCCGGAAGCTTCACCTTAGCCGAAGTTGCCGAAGGGATTAGTAAAAAATTGATCCGTCGCCATCCCCATGTGTTTGGCGATACTCAGGTTAACAGTGTGGCGGAGGTGAGACAAAATTGGGATCAGATCAAAGCTGCCGAGAAAGGAGTCGATAAATCTCTGCCCAGCCAAAAAATTAAAAAATACACCGAAACCATGCCACCCCTCACCGCTGCGGTGAAAGTTTCGACGGCAGCCACTAAGTTTGGTTTTGAGTGGGAAAAGGTAGATGATGTATGGGACAAGTTTTCTGAGGAACTAGGTGAATTTAAGGAGGCTTTGCAGACTGAGAATGTAGAGCATCAAGAATCGGAGCTGGGAGATTTGCTGTTTACGGTGGTGAATTTGGCTCGTTGGTACAAGTTGGATCCAGAGCGGGGATTGCAGGGAACTTTGAATCGGTTTAGTCAGCGCTTGGAGCAAATGGAGATGGTGATCGATCGGCCTCTCACTGATTATTCTGTGGCTGAATTAGAAGTCCTCTGGCAACAGGCCAAATGCAAATTAGCTGAATAAGTTGTCAATCAAACAACACAATGGATTTTAAATATGAGCAAACCAACTACAGAAACCACTATTGAATTTCGAGATGTCAGTGTTCAAATTAATGGTCACAATTTACTGACTCAACTAAATCTGAGGATCTGTCAAGGAGAAGCGATCATTTTGTTGGGGCGAAGTGGTAGCGGTAAAACCACCACATTGAAGTTAATTAATCACCTATTAACCCCTACGACTGGAGAAGTATTGGTGAACGATAAACTGACAACTAGCTGGGATGTAATTAAGCTACGAAGACGGATCGGCTACACCATCCAAGATATCGGCTTATTTCCCCACTTTAGTGTGGGTAAAAATGTGGGCTTGATACCTTTTTTAGAAAAGTGGTCAGAACAACGCATTGAAGACCGTGTTTACGAAATGTTAAACTTAGTTGGCTTAGATCCGGTGATTTTTGCTCAACGGTATCCTCACCAGCTATCTGGGGGACAGCGCCAGCGAGTAGGCATTGCCAGAGCCTTAGCTGCTGACCCACCAATCCTATTAATGGATGAGCCTTTTGCTGCTCTTGATCCAATTACTCGTTTAGAGCTGCAACAACAGTTTCGATATCTACAGCAACAGTTAGGTAAA
>JAYUSV010000079.1:0-2631 GCA_043755495.1 Synechococcales cyanobacterium | reverse complement strand
CATAAATGTATAACCTCAAACTCTTTCTTGGTAAGAGCTTCACATATTTTTCATGCTCTCTTGACAAATGCTTGATTTTCTTAACTTGTCACTAATGCGGTCAGAAGCAACCAGACTTATGGAGCTACTTTTAATTCTGGAGCTTTAGCCGATGGAGCTTACCGATTCGGTGGTACTGCTTATCGCTTTACTAGCGGTGGACTCAAGGACAAATCGATTATTTGGAAAGAAGGCAAAGTTTATTTGGTGGATACTAAAGCCGAAAATAAAGCTGCTGAATTAGCTAACTTTGATGGTGCTGCGGTTTGCGTGAGAAGCTAGCAAAATGTTGGTTGAAATTTTTGTACTACCTAAGTGATTTTATTCGGCCAAATCAAAATGTTCTACAATGGCTGATGTTGCGATCGCAGCGTCCCTAAACAATCGCTCCAGCCATATTCCCGGCATTTTGCTGGAATTTTTATCTGAAGATGATTTTAGCAAGTATCCAAAACCTAATTGTCTTCAATAAATGCTCAGTCAAACCGAATATCTGAAAGTGCTGCGTCCGCTTCTACCCGCGTCAGCCTTTAAACCCAACAGCCACAAGCTGTTTATTCTTGCCGTGAACCTGCTGATTTTGGTGATGGGTTGGACAATCGCCCGTGACCTTGATCGATGGTCAATCACTTGGCTATGGTTATATCTACCATTTAGCCTAATTATGGGCAACAGCATTATTATTTGCCTGTTTGCTGCCCATGACTCTATGCATGGCAGTACTCTTAAACAACCCGGTTTCCGATATATCTCCAGTTTTTTAGCCTTAGCCCTACTCTGGATGCCGCCAACCCTCTGGAAAGCCGTCCATAACCACAAGCATCACACCGAAACCAACGCCATTGGCGACCCTGATCGCAGCTATTTGATCCAGCAAAACAATACCTGGGGCAAATGGATTCAAAACTTATTCGTGCCTTCTTCTGGAGTGAATTGGGCTTTCTTGATTTTGGGCATGGCTACTTCCTGGTTGGTACATACCTTTCGCCACATTACTTCGATTTTAATTTTCAATAATGCTGAGGTCACTTATGTTCCTGCTCCAGTGGTTGTCAATACTACTAAACGATGGAAAATTGGGCTGGAGTTAGTGGCGATCGCCTTAATCCATCTGGGAATTTTAGCCTTCCTAAAATTTAATATTTTGGCGATTTTACTGGCCTATATCTTGCCTTTAAGCATTGGCTATGCCGGGGTAATGTTCTACATTTATACCAATCATTTTCTTTGTCCAATGACGGACGTTAATGACCCGTTGGTGAACAGTGTGTCTTTGAAAATGCCCAAGATTTTTGACCTGCTGCATTTTAATTTTTCCTACCACACTGAACATCACCTATTTCCGAGCATTAATTCTGATTATTATCCACTGGTGCAGGAGCTACTTCAAACCCATTATCCCGAGTCTTTTAATCTGATACCGTTTGCAGAAGCCTGGAAGTTGTTATTAAATACTCCCCGCCATTATCGTGATGAAGTGACCTTGACCGATCGATTGAATCAAGAATCTGTAATTTGCCCCTGCGCCAAAGATGCTCTGAATACTTAAAATCTGGGGAACATCTACAGATTTGATCGATTCTCTGGAAGTTATCTAGTCTGTAACCAAATATAAGTCACCATGAAATCATTTCCAATCCTGCTGGGCTGCTCTCTAGCCGTAAACATCGGCAATATCTCACTTGCTAGTCAACCGACTACTGCCACTCAAGTTTTGGCCAGCAAAAGTAAAACAATAACTTTTCTATGTCAGACCAGAGGTTCTAGCGTAACCGTGCTACTCAATCAAAATCTTAAATATACTGCTAATGCCACTGCCAGTCCTCCTACTGGTGGCAAATATGTGATTGCGGGTCCAGCCTATCGGTTTAAAACTGGTGGCCTAAAAGATAGCTCGATCGTCAGACAGAATGGCGGTGTTTACCTGGTAGCTACGATAGACGAAGCCAAAGCCGCAGAGTTAGCAGCAGTTGACAGAGCTTTGTTTTGCCAGTAAATCACAAATTTGGCCTTCTTTAGCCACGATCGCCCCAGCAAATATCGCTTTAGCCGATCGAGCCACTTCATCCATAAACCGATCATCATGACTGGGGTCGTGGTGAAAAATCGCTAGCTCTTTTACCTCGGCCGCTTGTGCCAAGCGCACTCCTTCTTGCCAGGTAGAATGTCCCCAGCCAACTTTGCTACTAATGGGGCTGATGTATTCTTCGTCGGTATATGTACAGTCGTAAATAAACAGATCAACTCCCTCAATAAACTTCAATATATTGGCATCTAGTTCTCCCATGCGATGCTCCGTGTCAGTGATGTAGGCTGCCGATCGACCGCCATAATTTACTCGATACCCTGTGGCACCACCGGGATGATTTAGTGAGGCAGAAGTCACTGTGGCATCCCCAACTCTTACTACTTCTCCCACAGCTAAATTGTGAAAATGCATTTCGGCACCCATGATTTTGAGCGGCACCGGGAAATTGGGATCCATCATTTGAGTATTTAAGCGCTCTTTGATGCTGATGCCGTTGGGGGTTAGACCACCATAAATATTAAACCGGTTGCCTGTCATAAAAGCCGGGGTAAAAAAGGGAAAGC
>JAYUSV010000078.1:0-7763 GCA_043755495.1 Synechococcales cyanobacterium | reverse complement strand
GTTAGTACGGCAGGCAACATCAGTAGTGAAGCTGTCATAAAATATATTGAAGATCCACATCATGCAGCAAACTAGGATTAAGGGGACTAAAGTCCCCCGAGTCGCTTCCCTCTCAGGGCTAAAGCCACTGAGTTTCCCACATCCCGCACTCTTACTATGAAACTGGGAAACAGATCCATCATTAAGATCATCTGGTCGATTACCCAATGGCCAAAATACTGTCCGAGAAACTTATCGATCAGGATAAGAAGCCGACAGTTCTAACTGATATATCAAGGGTTCAGTCACTAATCTTAACATTCCCATCTAGCCCCGTACCAAGATCAAACAGCTTTTCAGACTATTTACCCGAGTTCTGCTAGCCAATGCTAGAATTTTCCCAGGGGAACAGTGTCCATTAATATTGCTGTCTTCTGTCCAAATACCTCTACCAACATAAACATCGTGGTTTTCCGACAATTGGCTAAATACACCGCCGTGATGCTGGCTTTGTTGAGCTGTGGAGTTGTGACTGTCGCTCCGGCTAGCTCTCAAGTGATTCTTCCCTATGTTTCACAGCAAAATCAGAAAGATTTTGCCCGAGAAGCAGCCCGCCTCTACGAAAGCGCTCTCCGATTATCACAGTTTCAGCTCTACGAACAGGCTATTCCTCGGGCGGTTTTAGCCAACCAGCTCGCCCCCGAACGATCGGATATTTTGTTACTACTAGGCACCCTGTACTTGCAAAACCAAAAGTCCGATAAAAGTATCGAGACTCTCAAAAAAGCCCAAGCTCTAGCTCCTAAAGATGCCAATGTTTTGCTCTCTTTGGGCACCGCTTTTTTTCAGAAAGGCTCCTATCCCCAGGCGATCGAACAACTGCAAGCCGGTCTGAAAATCAACCCCACCAGTGTACCTGGGCTGTTTGACCTAGGTAATGCCTATTACCGCAGCAAGCGTTATCCCGAGGCAATTAACACTTACAAGAAGTCTGTACAACAGAAGAAGGACTTTTGGCCAGCCCTAAATAACATTGGCCTTATTAGCTACGAGACTAACGATTTATCTAATGCTGTCAAATATTGGCAACAGTCTATTTCGATCGAAAAGAAAGCTGCCGAACCCCAGTTGGCCTTGGCTGTTGCTCTCTATCAACAGGGCAAACAGGAAGAAGCTTTCAAACTAGGTGAGACGGCACTGCGCAATGACAGCCGCTATGCCAGCATTGATTATCTTAAAGAAAATCTTTGGGGTGAGAAGCTAGTCACCCACACCCAAGGATTTTTGCGCACTCCTCGGATCAAGGCGGTGTTGACTTTGGGTTCGCCAGAAAAATAGCTAAAGAAATAATCGCAAAAAATATCCAGTTTTGTTACCTCTGATACCGTAATCAGACAAGACTAGATGTTTTTTGGCTGTTATTCTTTTTAGTTACAAATACCTTACGTTCCGCAACAATTTGTTGCCCACAAGAGCGAACCGGGCACCTTAGAATGGACAGGTTGATTGTGATCGGCCTAGCCAAAATCGCTTTCATAGCACTACTTAGAACTATTTTTCGAGGTTCTCATGACCCAAGATTTCAGCCTAGAAAAACGCATTGAACAAATGAAAGAAGAGACCGTAGAAGTCTGTTCTTTACAGGGAAAGGACTCTAGCGCTTGCGCCGTCCGACTAGAAATCTTAGAAGAAATGCGATCGGCCATTCATCACCGCAATCTGCGGCTAGCACGGGAGTCCCTGCGCCAGTTTTGTCTAGACAACTATTGCTCTCTGTAGCTTGCTAACCTTTGGCAGTTTTGGATTGCCAAACCAACTTACCCGATCGATCGACGTAGCCCAATCGTTTGTTGACTAACACCGCTGCCAGGTTTTCGCTAAAGGAGAAGGCGGAGTCAAAAAGGGGCGGAATGACCATCCGACCGGCAGTATCGATGTAACCAAACTTGTTACCCAACTTCACTGCCGCCAATCCAGACTGGAACTCCGAGACACTGTCGTATTCTGCTGGCACCAGCATTTTGCCGTTGCCATCAATAAAGCCATATTTGTTGCCTACTTTGACTGGAGCCAGTCCTTCTACGAAAGCGTAGCCTTCAGTATATTGAGGACGCAGGACGATTTGACCTTTGCGATTCATATAGCCAGTCTTGCCGTCGATCGCAATTTTGGCCAAGCCATTGCCACCAAAAGTATAGGGGATTCTGACTTTTGCTTCAGGAAACTTAGTGACTAAGTGGTCGGGGGGGATTTTCACCTCACCCTGTTTGTTGATATAGCTGACTTCGCCTTCTCCTACCACCAACGCCATGCCAGTTTTGAAGGGATGAGCAAATTTGAACTTGGCCGGAATTTTTATTGCGCCAGTAGTATCGATATAGCCATATTTTTTATCGATCCGTACCACTGCCAAACCATCGGAAAAAGAAGTGGCATCGGTAAAGCCACTGCCATCAATTACCTTCCTGCCAGTGCGATCGATGTAAGCATATTTGCCCCCACTCTGCACCAAAGCCAAACCATTCTCAAATTCACTGGCTCGATCGAAGGTGGGCGGGATTACAATTTTGCCGCCTAGGCTCAAATATCCATACTTGCGACCCACTTTAACTCGTCCTAAGCCTTCCCGAAAGACAAAAGTACCATCAAAAACTGGAGTGATAATCATGACTCCAGAAGTATTGATGTAACCATATTTGTTATTGGCAGAGGCTGGAAATAGCAGGTTATCATACCGAGTGGCTGGGTTGCGCTCAGGAGTAAACAGCGGTTTGGAAGCAGCCGCTAGGTCTTTCTCGTTAGCAGAGGCGGCAAAAACCGGATTGATGCTCAGAGATACCGCTAGGATGGCAAAGGTAAGTTGTTTGAAGTTCATTCTGGGTAAAGATTTCGCTAAGCATTTAGCTCAATTTAGCGGAAGGTGACGATTTCGCCAACCTCCAATTGTATGAATTTTGCAGTTGTCAATGATCCTAAGTTCTAGAAGCCTTCAGCCACAAAAAGTTTCTGAGGTTCCTGTATCGTGGAAGCAGTATTTGGATAAATGGTAGGCAGAAATTAGATGAAAACAGCATGGGTATTTCCGGGACAGGGTTCACAATCGATCGGGATGGTTGCGGACTTGGCAGAGATTGCAGCAACCAAGTTTGCCACTGCACAAGAAATTTTGGGTTGGTCGGTATTAGAAGTATGCGAAACGTCAGAGCTGCAAGATACTCGCTACACCCAGCCCTGCCTCTATGTAATTGAAAGTATTTTGGTGGATTTACTACAAGCAAAAGGTCAGCAGCCCAATGTTGTCACGGGTCATAGCCTAGGGGAATATGTGGCGCTATATGCGGCTGAGGTATTTGATTTTGCCACCGGATTGAAATTGGTGAAGAAGCGCAGTGAATTGATGTCTCAAGCGGCTGGGGGCAAAATGGTGGCGCTGATTGGCTTCGATCGAGCAGAGCTAATTGCGGCTATTCAAAATACCCCGGATGTGGTGCTAGCTAACGATAATAGCGCTGCCCAGGTAGTGATTTCTGGTTCTCCGGCGGGCGTAGATGCTCTAGTGGGCAGTATTAAAACTAGACGCGCTCTCTCTTTGAAAGTATCTGGGGCATTTCACTCTCATTTAATGGCCGATGCCGCCGAGGAATTCGCCCAAGTATTAGAAACCAGCATATTTGCTGATGCACAAATCCCCGTGTTATCTAATGTGGAACCAACCGCTGTTACTGATGCGGCCATCTTAAAAGAGCGATTATCTCGGCAGATGACTGGATCGGTACGCTGGCTGGAAATCTGTCAGGAATTGACTAATCTAGGGATCGATCGGGCAACAGAGATCGGGCCGGGTAAAGTATTGACTGGTCTGATCGGTCGCACTTGCCCAAAAATGACCACTGTAAATGTTTCTAATAGTGCAGATGTAAGCATTTATACAAATTAAGAAAAATGCAAATTTCGTTAACCGGTGTTCTACGCCGGTTTTTTTCGTGGTTAAGACTGATGCTAACCATGAAAAAGACTACAGGCAAAAGCAGCGATTTCTGGATGAGAGAAACCATGCCATTCACCTTTGGGGGTTCGCTGTCGATGATTTCGACAGTCATATATTTCGAGTGGCACGGATAAGCTACCAATCTTAAATTGCACCCGATATTCCCAATATTTTTGAGCGCTGCGCTGCATATTTTGAATACAGACTAATTCACCTTTAATACTGCGACAAGATGCTGCCCCAACCGGCAGTGGTCGAGCAAAAACTAGCAGTAGAGTCAAGATCCAGCAAACAAAACAGCGCACGTCGTAATCCTAGGAGTTCATCTTCACCAGTGAAGCTTACTCGTCATCATCATCTTTGTTGATCGCTTCCAAGTAAATGTGCTTATAGCCCAGCTTGATTTTAAATTCGTCACCCTGCTTTAAGCCCATTTTTTTGGTATAAGCGGCACCAATTACAATTTGACCATTTTGGTGAACAGTTACTTCGTAAGTAGCATCGCGCCCGCGACCATCCTTGGAAGATTCTGGTCCGACGGGAACACCTCTAGCTAAGAGTACAGCATCGTAAAAGTCAGTCAAATTCACTCGAACTTGCCCACCTTTAGAGGCAGTGTAATAGCCACATTGCTTGGCTGTTTCTCGACGTGACAAGTTAGATAATTCTTTGACCTTAGCCAGCAATACTCGTCCGGTTAATGCTGTCGAAACTGATTCCTTCATGTTCTTTTTACGTCCTAATTTTGCAGATGAATGGGGGCTTTTAAAAAACTAAAATTATCCTTTCTAAATATAGATCTATATTTGGAAAAATCATAGATTTTGTCAAAAATATGTCTTCGCTTAATCTTCTACTACAATTTTGTGAAATTTCATCGGCAAAAAAGCTGGTATTTGGTGATGTGGCCATAAAATTTTCGGGACAACCGGCGATCAATGACGTTGGGGTTGTCTAGCTCGATCTTTTCGGAAAACCCTGAGCTATAAACGCGCCATAATCTGTTCGATGCGACGATGCTCGTGGTTAACCTGCTGGACGAGTTGGAAATTATTAGGATCGGCTTTTAAAGCTTTTTTAAGATAGATCCGGGCTTTATCCAACTGATCTCGATCAATTAGGTGTTGGCCAAAAAAGTAATAAACAATTCCCTGCCATTGTTTAACATCTTGATCCGATTCCATCCGTTGGGCTAAACCATCGACTAAGGCGATCGTTTTAATAAATTCACGGTTGCGGAGTAGTTCTTGTAGTTTTTGGTAGGTCTGCCACTTTAAGTCGGCATCTTGACGAGAAAGGGTGGGGCTGGGCTTGGCGGCGGTCTTTTTGGGGATGCGAACGGCCGATACTTGGTATTCTAAAGGGCGCTCGGAGGTTTCTAGCAGTAGCTGATAGGCTTGGTTGAGTGTGACGAATCGATCGTGGGCTTTGAGGTCTTCGGGGTTAACATCTGGATGCATGATCCGCGCTAGTTTGCGATAGGCAGCACGAATTTCGTCCGAGGTTGCTCCGGGCTGTAAGTTAAAGAGTTGATAGCATTGTTCCAAATTCATCGAAAGGCAGATACGGATGCGGGATTGGGATGTGTATGATCATCCAATACTACCAAGTATGCCCAATCTTGCCCCAACAAGGAAGCAATTTCTAAAATTTTGTGCAATCACCCAGCTTGTTAATTCATATCCTCTTTCTATCGACGAACGACCGCAGCAGCAGGTGGAATCTCATCATCTAAATTGTCAATATCAACATCGATAATTTTCTCTATATCTGCCTTGACTGCTGATTCAGAAGGCCAATTATCGTCTTCCCATACGTCAATTATTTCATCTTCTGCCGGTGGACGTGATGCTGGTGGAAATTTACTGTCACGAGAAATATCACTCCAGGTGTCATCTGCTTCTACTTCCTCGTAAGCCACTACTTCCGCCTTTAATGGCGGTGGAGCTGGTCGGCGATCTTCCCATTTATCGTCTTCCCAAGTGGTTTCTTCAATTGGTTCTGGCATTCTAATGGGCATTCTGGCTGGTGGCCGCTCTGCTCTCATTGGTGGAGCTACCGGCACCCCTGCTGGTAATTGGTTTTCGGGGCGGACTACAGTGGGGCGATAGTCGGCATATTCGTCTTCCCAAGGGGCTTTGCCTAGACCAATGCGCTCTAAGAACCCTACTGAGAGCTGGTCGAGTCGTTCTTCGGTGCCTTCAATTACGATTAGTTTGTTAGGGCCGTTGGCTACTACTTCGTCGATCGACAATTCATAAGTGCTAATAACTTGATCGGGTATCAGTGGTAGGCCGATCGAAGCAATAATTATCGAGGTTAAACGGCCATCTTCGCAGCTAAACCGAAAGCCCCGCACTTTGCCCAGGGCATAATTGCTTTCAGTGACGACTTCGCAGTTTACTAGACTGGTGTAAGCTTCCGGGTCGATGTCTTCAATTACGTCATCAGTATCGACTAAAATACTGTCGCCCAGTTTGCGAATACTGCTAAGCAGCATGTAGCGAGCCAAGTTTCCGGGGACTGCCAGAATGTTGTCGCGCAAGCCCAAGGCTACTACTTCGCGGCTGTCGATATCTACTAGGACTTCTTTGACCACGCCCAGAGATTTGGCAGTATCGATCGTAATAACTTGAGTATTAATTAAATCTGAGCGTTGGCGAATTAGTTCGGAAGACATTTTAGTTCGGAAAACTTGGTTAGTTCGGCAGACGGGGTTAATTTAGAACACCCAGCTTATGACAAAAATTGGTCACAGGATCAAAATATCATCCCACAAATCTAAACGGGGGATTTTAGATCGATACCGAGAACTTGGGTGTAGGCACCTCGCGCTTGGGTGACACCAATGGTTCGATCAGCTGCTTCAATCATTGGGCGACGCAGACTCACCACAATAAATTGAGCTTGGTCGGCTTGCTTTCTAATCATTTTAGCTAATCGTTCGACATTTGCCCCATCCAGAAACATGTCTACTTCGTCGAAGGCGTAGAAAGGCGAGGGGCGATAGCGTTGTAAGGCAAAAATAAAGCTGAGGGCAGTGAGGGATTTTTCGCCTCCAGACATGGAGGTCAAACGTTGGACGGGCTTACCTTTGGGGTGGGCTACTAAGTTCAGGCCACCGTTGAATGGATCTTGGGGATCATCCAGTTGTAGATAGCCGTCGCCGTCGGAAAGTTCGGCGAAAATATTTTGGAAGTTGGCGTTTACGGCATCGAAGGCTTCTTTAAAAGCTTGGAGTCTTAGAGTGGTGAAGTTTTCGATCCGCAATAGTAACTCGTTGGTTTCGGCGGCTAAGGTGTCTAGCTTTTGGTTTAGTTCTTCTAAACGAGCATTGGCTTCTTCGTAGGCTTGGAGTGCCAGCATGTTGACTGGCTCCATGGCTTCCATGCGTTTTTTGATCGATTTGATTTGGTTTTGCAGAGTGAAGAGAGTTTCGGGATCGATCGGCTCCACCGCAGGTACCAATTCGGTTTCGGGTGGTAGTTCTGCTCGCTGGGTTTGGATGGCGGTGCCTAGATCTACTAAAGATTGGCGCTGTTGGGTTTGCTGTTCTTGGAGTTTTTGCAGTTCCCACTGGCGCTCTTGTTGGCGGGTTTGCAGTTGGCGCTGGGCTTGTTCGGCTAGGTCGCGTTTGGCTTTTTCGGCACCGAGATGCTGTTCCAGTTGGGCTAGGGTGGCTTGGGTGGTGATAATTTCTTGGTCGATCGATCCCAACTCTTGCTGTAATTTTGAGGTTTGGATTTTTTGCTGATCGGCTTGGGCTTGGTATTCCAGGTAGCGGCGCTCTAACTCG
>JAYUSV010000077.1:0-2639 GCA_043755495.1 Synechococcales cyanobacterium | reverse complement strand
GAGTGGTTGGCATAAAAGATTTTGCCTTCGACAAAATAAATATACCAATTGACTCCTTCACAGGTGACAATCAAGAAGCCATTGGCAGCACTTTGGGCTAGGCTTTCGATGGCTTTGACTGGAGTCAACTGATCTATTGTTTGCTGAGCGGCGGAAATTACAGAATCCATTGCTTGGTAGATATTGACGAGTATGACAACGACTGTTTGCTTTGATCGAACCAATCTACAGTCCTCGATCACCATAGGTGTGAGCGGAGCTATCGAAACAGTCTAATTACAAGATTCCCAGTCTCACTAGCAAAATACCGATCTTCTTGCCGAAATACTTTCTAAGTAGCATCACCATGTAATACGTTTCTCTGATTTCGGCAACAAATATTAGCCATTTGTCTTGGTCACATTCTCCAGGTAAGTTCTATAGTAAAAGAGGAGTTTCACAAGTCTCGGTACTTCATGGCCCCATACGCTTCTATTTCGATCGGCATCGATCGATATCAGCTTTTTCAGCCTTTGAATTTTGCCAGTGGCGATGCACAGGCCATGGAGCAGTTCTTTCAGCAGAGCAGTGGCTGGAAGGCTGAACGCTGCCTATTAATGACCGACAACTCTTCTAGTATCAATGGCTACTCCACTTTTCCTCATCAGCAAAATATTCAGCGCTGGCTAGAGCATTTTTGTTGGGAAGTTTTACAATCGGGCGATCCGGTCTGTTTCTTTTTTAGTGGCTACGGGCTGAGCAGTGGCGGCAAAGAATATTTAATGTCGATCGACAGCGATCCAAGCAACCCAGCAAAAACGGGGATCTCTCTAGCTTCTCTATATCGGCTATTCAGTGCCCCTGGCTTAGAAGCGATGTTTTTTCTAGATGCCAACCGGGGAGTTAATGGTCGGGGTTTTGGCGACGAAGCCGCAGCTTTGGCCAAAGAATTTGAGATTCCTACGTTCCTTTCTTGCCAAGCTGCAGAGTTTTCTCATGAGGCGATGGGTCTTAAACAGGGCATTTTTACTGCTGTATGCCTAGAAGCTTTACGTTCTCAGCCTAATTTATCACTCAGCAAGCTACAAGAATACCTAAATATCCGGGTGCCAGAACTCAGTGAACACCATTGGCAACCCATCCAAAACCCCTGGGCGATTTTACCGAATACTGGCCGGGTGTTTAACCCTCTGTTTGCATCTGAAGCCGAAGCTTCGGGCTTTTTTGCCACCACTCAACTACCCACTCCTCGTCAATCTGATATATTTCATCCCGGCTTTAATCCTCAGCCTTCTGGAACCCTGAATAGGGCAATAGAACCAGCTCATCTGGCCAGACCAATTGCACCATCTGCAAGCAAGTCGGCGATTGTGCCTTACAATCCCACCGTCAAAGCTACTAAACGTCCTCGCCCCAAATCACGAATTATGTCTGTCTCGATCGGCATAGTAGGCACCTCGATCGCTACAGGGGTAATTTTGATGAATGTTTCTCGGCATCAATCACCCACCATAATAGATTCTCCCAAAACCACTGGTGCCAGTGAAGCCATTGCCCCGTATAAACCTTCAACGGTTGTTACACCTCCCAATATTTTAAAACCTCAAGCCTCGCCAGCAGATATTTTGGACGAAGCTCGTCAGATGATAATTAATGACTATCCAGATTCCTATGTGCAGGCGATTTCTCTTGGCCAAGAAATTCCCCCCAGTAGCCCGTACTACCAGGAAGCTCAAAAAGAAATAGAAAAATGGTCTAAGTCTATCTATCAAATCGCTAACTCCTATGCTGTCAGGGGAGATTTACAACAGGCGATCGGGGTAGCCAAGTTAATGCCCAGCAAATCGCCCATGTATTCGGCGGCTCAAGGAGCCATCCGCCTGTGGGAACGCCAACAAGCCGGAAAGCCAGTCGCTACTAGTAGTCTTGGGCTTAAATTTAGATCCCATTAAAAATCCGAGGGGTGAGCGGAGTCGAACCCCGATCAATGGTGCCTGGATTTAGGCTGTCCTGTACTAGTTAGTTCTCGATTGGCCTAGTTTCAGCACAATTACCCCTAATGGTGGCAGACAGAGATCGATCGAGCAAGGCTGATTATGGATCGACCATTCATCGGCCCATTTGCCACCCATGTTGCCCATGTTGCTGCCGCCATAAATGCCCGCATCACTGTTAAAGATTTCTGTATAAAAGCCATGCACTGGCACACCCACCCGATAGTTGCCTTGGGGTTGAGGAGTGAAGTTACAGACCACTACCACAAACTCATCACTGCCCTTAGCCCGCCGGATGAATGACACCACGCTATGGTTGTTATCGTTGCAGTCAATCCATTGGAAACCCGCTTCATCAAAATCTTGACTATATAGAGCTGGTTCACTGCGATATAAACGATGAGCCGCAGCCAAGAAATCTTTGAGCTGTTGATGCGGCTCGTGTTGCAGCAGTGACCACTCCAGATCGTTCCACACATTCCACTCGCTGCGTTGGCCAAACTCCATGCCCATAAATAGGGTTTTTTTGCCGGGATGAGCAATCATGAAAGCCAACAAACAGCGCACGTTAGCAAATTTTTGCCAGTCATCACCGGGCATTTTATTGATTAAACTGCTCTTGCCATGCACCACTTCGTCATGGGAGAGCGCCAGCATAAAGTTTTC
>JAYUSV010000076.1:0-2644 GCA_043755495.1 Synechococcales cyanobacterium | reverse complement strand
TGAGCGGCTGCCACTAAACTCTGCTACATCACCGTCTACCTTTACCAGTCCGCTCCAATTAGGTTGTTATGGTGCGCGCTGCAAGGTCAAATCCAACTAGCAGGTACAAACGCATTGATTGCATTTACAATCTCTTGAAAAGACACAGACTCTAGAACAGATAGAAGGTTTACCGCTTTGGCCAGCAAATAGGGTGTATCTTCATAGTCGTCCTTACTTGGCAGCACAATCTGAATCGGTTTATCTTGATCGTCAACTCCTTTTTCAAACACAAGTAGGCGTGGACTAGGATGACCGATCGACATCCAATGATTCTCCTGGAGATATCTGACCACTTCAGCAACGTGAAGCTCTTGGATTTCAGGGTAACTTGACAGAACTTCGGGGGTCATCACCATTCTCCTGTTTTGACGTTCTCTATTAAGGTTAGCAAAGATTCTGGGGTAAGGCGTTGCGATCGAGGAATCCTGATCCTGACTGACTGGCGATTTTCGCTGAGGCTACCACTGAGATATTCCCAGTAGCAAGTTCCTTGCAATCTGAGTTGCGTTTCTTCACAAATGAGCCATTGTGCAGCATCAGGGGGCAGAGTCAACAAAATCAGAATACAGGGTGTTGCGGTTCTCAGGCTGCGTCTGAGGATCAAATCATTGTAGGTCTTCACTTCCAAGTCATAGACAACCTTAGTATCATTGAGTTGCCATTGGGTCGAAGCTTTGAGTTGAAAACTAAGAGAAAAGCCAGATTCGACCCGTCTGTTTTGCCGCACAGCAACTTCGTCAAAGCTCCCATCTACACCATAGTCATATTCTCGAATGGCTAAATTGAGTCCGGCACGTCCGGCGATCGCCCGAACATAGGCACGGCTTAGGGATTCAGCAATATGTTGGTCAGTTAACACAGTCTCTCAGTGATGAGTACAATAATTGCTTGCATCGTAGCATGAGAAATGGCCTGACTCATTCCAGCGAACTGTAAGCGTATTAGCTAAACTAATGAACTAAACCATTTCACCACCAGTTTTTTAATGATTTCGTATCCCCCGTCTTTATAGATTGCTGCAACAATCGCCTCAAAGGTCTCAGCAAGAGCCAACGATTGTTCATGCACTCCATTATTTCGTTCACCAACGCCAACAATTGGAGTTATTTCCATTGCTCGCAGCATTGCACTTAAGCTTTCTTCATTCTCCAACCTTGCTTTTTTTTGAGTTATGTCGCCGCGAGTAGTACAGCCTTGCTGAATTAATAACTCAGTCAAGATGGCTTTGAGAACAGCATCCCCAAGTGTGCGGAAAACTTCTTGATCCTTGCATGGTTTTCCCTTTTGCCTCTGTTCTTGAGCCGCAGCCTTACGAGTGAGAGCTTGAGCAAGTAAATCTCGATCTAAAAAGATGTATCCCAATCGGATCTCGATGGCTCTGATTTCTACTGAATTCATAACAACCTAACTAATATAGCAGTCCTAAATCAGATCCAGAATCGGTCTTTTGCTGTGTAAGGCTTTGAAGTCGATCTAATTCAGCAACTGATTTAGGACTGCTATAGTGATCGGTTCAACAATAACTTTGAAGCCGCTAAATCTAGATTGCCCAAAGAGTAAGATCAAAGCACCACTATCACAGGTCATCAGTCGGCATAACGTTCCGGTTGAGCAGTACCAAGAAGTGTTGTGTTTAAGCTAGTAGCCTTGAAAATGTCAGCTCCAACCGGTTTGTTAGGTGCCTGATACATGACCCTTAGGAACCTGCTGATTCATGCGTAGCAAGAGGTAAACAGCGAAGCCCGTAGCGACACCGGGCGCAGCCCCAAGAACCAAAGCCACCCACCCATGTTTTATGCCGACAGCTTTTGCTTCATAAATGACCCAAACTGTGAGAACAAGCCAGCACATGATTACGTCAAGGGCGTAACCAGACGAAAACGGATTGACGAACCCAGCAGCAAACGCGCCTACGATGTCTTTGGATTCAATAAGCGGTGGAACAACAATGACTGTAAACGCCGCTGCAAACCCGACAGCCAAAATAATTAATAGAACTCGGAAAATAGGCGCTCTCACTTTTTATCTCCTACAATGAATCTGGGTTTTTGAATAACTACTAGGCTCGTTGTTTCTGGCACCTAACAACTGCTTATACTGACGAGTTCAGGATAGCGCCCTCACATCAGGTGCATATGCGGACAAACATCAGCATATCCCCTAGGAAAAAGGGGTGTTAGCCCGACGTTTTTCCACATAACACCCCGAATTGGGTGTTTAGACTGAAACAACACCAGTTTAATCACTCTTGCCCAAGAGGTGGGTATTTCACTAATATTTCGTAACAATCTCTATCAATACCATATTGGAAGTATGGAATAAACTTCTTCACCTAAGCTGATAGAACAAGTTAGGCAAGTCATTTGCATTAAGCATTATTCCTATAGAACAGAACAAAACCACGTATCTTGGATCATGATCTTCCTCCGTCTCAGTTTTTAGTCGATCGACGATCAACGGACTGTTGGTGATACCTTTATTAGCATAGGATTGACGAGGAATTTCGAGGAGCGCTACGGCCAGATTTTGCAACTGTTCGATCGGCTTTGTGTGGAGCTAGTAGAAGAATTTGGCTGGGAAACTCCGTAATCTGAGGCTTAGA
>JAYUSV010000075.1:0-7790 GCA_043755495.1 Synechococcales cyanobacterium | reverse complement strand
TGGCGACCTGCCAGACAACCTGCCACGCACGGGGGCGAGGTCGCCTCGCCCCAAACGTGTACGCAGGTCGTGCCTGAACGAGTTCAGGCAAAACTGTCACAGGTTTAGTCCCCTTCTGCCGACAGGCAAAAAGAGAAACTAGGATTGCACCATTTTTGATAGAATAGTTTAAGTTGCAGATAGTAAATTCAACTGCGTGTCGAATCAATCCTAGTAAGGTGAGATCCCCGCCAACTTAGTACGGCTATAGAGAGCCAACACAAAAAGGGCAAGCAAACAGCAGGATGAGGAGCGTACCGAACTGGCTAGTGTTGAACCTTTGAAGCAGCAAAACAAACGTAAGCGCAATTGCAACACCTCTAGTATAAGTAGTTGTTTTGAGCGTCTAGAGGCACCCTTGACAGTCGCCTTTAATAGCGTTGATGGCTATCAAGCCGGAGTTATTAAGAATCTCAGGGCTAAAGCCACTGAGAGTGTCAATCTACCAAAACTTAGCCCCAATTTCTGATGACATACTGGGAATTTCTGATTCAGCGCGAAGATGATCGATCTTGGAAAACCCTCACTAGCCCCAATCTCCAAATCGTCGAAGGCAAATATCGCATTGTTGCCAACACTAGCGCGATCGATGCCACCGTGAGAACCCAAGTTTTTTACCATACCGAAAGCGAACCGCCGCAGTTGTCTCAAAGCCGATCGCAGTCAATCAGCCCCGAAGGTATCTTGGTGGTGCTGCCTTTCACCCACCTGCAAGCAGGCATGTGGCATTTCAAATGCAATGTTGATATCGCAAAAAATAATGAGTTCTGTCAGCCGCTTAAGCTCAGAGTGCTGCCTAAGACTAAACCAGCTTCAAGTCAAGCTGAGCCAGAAATAGTTCTGCCTGAACCTCAGCCAGCGGACATAATGGAGACTGCGGTGGGCGATCTCGATCGACTGTTGGATGGCATGGAAACTCAGCCGGTTGTTTTCACCGAAGTCACTCCAGAACGGATCTCGACTCCTGCTGCGACATTTCAATCAGTAAATACAGTTCCTGATATCGAACTGGATGATGAAGATCCTTTCGATGCAGCTCTGCGGATTGCCACGGCCGACCAGCAAGCTAGAAGCCGTAAAAATCCGGTGGGTAAAGTTAATTCAGAGCCATCTCTACAACAAATATTGGCTTCTACTACGGTAGAAGCGATTACTCTGGGGACTCCTGATGTGCCGTTGAATAGCTACGATGTCAAAACCTATGAGGTAGTCGTCGAAGATTAGGGCTTGGCCAGAGGCTTTTCGGGGCGATTACGAGGGGGAATAGGGTTGCCGTGATGGAGTTTGCTAATGAGCTGCCCACATTGCCAGCGTCCCAATAGGCTTAAGCCAGTGAGCGCAGCGGCGGCATAAATTGGCCAGATAATGCTGCTGCTTGCTGTGAAAATAGAACCCAACACCCAGCCGCTGAAGGCTACTGCACCCAATATCCAGCGGATTTTTTGGAGGTTTTTTAGTGCGGCGTTACAGCTTCGGCAGTTGATAGTGTGGGAATGATATCGATCGAGCAACTGTTGTTTAGGTTGCGCCGGAGGCAATGGGATCCCAGGGAAAAAATGGGGTTGATATCGATCGATCCATTGCCGAAATTCAAATACATATAAATCGGCCTTGGTGGGTAGATAGAACGCCTTAGTAAAATTCCCAGCACGCTGCTCTAGATATCGTTCCTGGTGATGCAAGAAAATTTGGTCGTCTTCTAAGATAGTGTGCTGACCAATGTGGGAATACCATTGGGGATTAAATTTGAAAATCACCGCAGGGAAAATATTGCCCTTGGGAAACTTAAAAGGGAAACGGGCAAACAGCCGGCATTCCCCTGGTCGGATGGGAGTGGCGTAGACCACGGTAATGGTGCGACCAAACTGTTTAGAGGTTAGGTCATGCCACATTAGTCCCGGCGCAACAAAAGTAGTATGTTGGGTACCCAGCTTGCCCTTGCGGGGGCCTTCTTCCCAGATGCCAGTAAAGCCATGTTTATCAGCGGTTAAGATTTGGAGTTCTACTGGGGCGGCGTTCGATCGATTACCCACAGTATTGTGGTGGGTGTAAGGCAAGTGACTGGCATCTAGGACGTTTTCCATCAGGGTAAAAGCGTCATAGGGCAAATCTCTGAAGGTATTAATTGTCACCCAGCCCTCAGGTTCTTCTTCTACTGGGGTAATTAAGGGTAAAGCTGGTGGGGTGGCGCTACCGAGATAAACAAAGAGCAGTCCTTGGGCGGCTGCGGTAGGGAAAGATTGGACACAGGCTCTTTGAGATTTTTCAGCTTGACCTCCCTCGGGCTGCTGGGGAATATGATCGCACTTGCCTTCACCAGTAAAAGACCAGCCATGATAAGGGCATTCCAATTGACCTTCACGGTTGATGCGGCCTTCCGAAAGGCGGGCGAGGCGATGGGGACATTGATCTACCATGGCTCGCCAAGTGCTGGTTTTTGGCTCACACCAAATTACTAAGTCTTGACCCAACAGGGTAAAAGCGTTGGGAGCTTTTGTATCTAAGTCATTTAGGTAATGGACAGGATACCAGGCTTCTTGGGGATCAAACTTCTCGGGATCAGTGCCACCTGTGTTGATCTGAGGGGATTTCTGAGGGGATTGAGGGGTAGTTGCAGTAGAGATCATAGAAGACTGATTTGTGGGCGACGGCTCTATAGTTTTAACAAAAGTTAACAATCTTTGCCAACACCGTAACAGTCAGGTAAATCTCTAAGGCAACCGATCAAAAACTTACCACAACCCATCGCGACAATATTCACGAGATACTATTAAAATAAACCTGCATAATGGCAAACTCGATATTTTGTAAGACATCCAAATGCTGATCTTCAACAGCCATGCTGATTACTCCTAAGCTTCTTTAGTTCTTGGTGATTTTATCTTGGATTGCGGGGCAATGATTAAGCCTCTCTAGTAAATTGAAAGTGTTGTAGCAAGCTATCCTGGTGCCCCTGCCCAGCATTGCAAATTATATAGCTGACTGGGGGTCAAATCAGGTAACAGGGCTAATTCATACTTGCTAGGCTGACTAGCGGTTAGCTCTAATTCATAGTGCATTAACTGATCTTGGTGAAAAACAGTGACCTTGAGCTGATCTGACACCTTATAACAAGCCAGTCGATCGGCCAATTGGTCAGCAGTTACCCGATAACCATTGATCGCCACCAATTCATCTCCTGGATCAATGCCTGCCAACGCTGCCGGAGAACCAGTGGCTACAGTTTTAATCATCTCGCGTCCTTGTTCGGTCTTTACGATTGCTCCCCAATAGGGTGTAGGGGAAGTCACTGCTGCGATTTTGAGGCCAAAAGGCTGGAGATATTCATCAAAAGGTAGTTCGATCGAGCTATACAAATAATCTTGGTAAAAGTCCTGCAAGTCTATGCCTGCAATATTTTGGATTAAGGATTCTAACTCTCGATCAGTAAACCCTTTGCCTACCTGTCCATGATCTTGCCAAAGCTGCACTAACACGTTATCAAAAGACTTCTCGCTATTACTCAATGCTCGGATCTTGAGATCTAACAGCAACGCTACCATTGCCCCTTTTAAATAGTAAGACACCTGAGAATTACTACTATTGGCATCGGGGCGATAGAGTTTAATCCAAGCATCGAAACTAGATTCTGTTACTGGCTGCACCAAGCGACCAGGAGTAGTTAAAAACCGCGAAATTTCTTTGGACATTTGGCTGAGCAAAGTCGATCGGCCATAAATTTCGGCTCGCCGAGGCATCAAAATATCGTAGTAACTAGTGACACCTTCGCTAAACCACAGACTGGGTGTGTAGTTTTCTTGGTTATAGTTAAATTTTTCTAGCCCCTTGGGGAAGATGCGCTTGACATTCCATAAGTGGAAGAATTCGTGGGCGACTAGCTGCATGAACTGCTCATATTGCTCGGTTTTTTGTAGCTGCCAACGAGGATAGAGCAAAGAGCAGCAATTTTTGTGTTCCAAGCCACCATAGCCGTTAGCTGAAAGATGGAGTAGAAATAGATATCGATCATAGGGTAAACCACCAAAAATTTCGGCGGTGACAGTAACAATCTTGGTAATATCTGCCAGCCATTTGGGTACATCGATGTTACCTTCGCCCCAAATTGCCAACTGATGGGGTTTGCCTAAAACTTCAAAATCATAGACTCGGTGTTGGCCAATCTCAAAGGGGCTATCTACCAGCTCATCGAAGTTTTTGGCAATAAAAATATTCTTGTCACCGGGTAAGGGCGTAGTTACTTGCCAATCTACCGGTGGGACAATTTCGATCTGGATTGGTTCATGGGTGCGATCGGGCACCAAAAACAGCAATGCCGCCGGGTTAAAGTAGCCATGACTGGCATCTAAATGATTAGTGCGCACGGTTAAATCATTGGCAAATACTCGATAGCTAATGGTTAAATCACCGCTGCCTTCTACGCACCAATGATTCTTAGCTGTTTTGCAAGAGCTTAAAGATTTACCGTAAGAGTCGATCGCTTTGAAATCTTGCAAATGCCGCGAATACTCTCGCACCATATAAGAACCCGGTGTCCACACAGGCATTTGTAGATGGAGCTGAGGTTGTTGCCAGTCCTTGATTTGCAGCGTGACCTCAAAAAAATGGGTCTGGGGCTGGGGCATAGTAACCCGATAGATAAGCAAAGGAGATGCAGAAGACATAATCAAAAGCTCAATTTATTTTTTGTTTACAATAACTCATCCATCAAAGCCATGATTTTAAGTGCGCCTTCAGAGAGCTGATCTTGGCCGTGAACTTGTAACTGCTTTTCTAATAAGCCCTTGAGAGAGATGAGTTTTAGGCTGTTTTCAGCTAGAGTGTCGAAAATCGGCCTCGCAGCAGCTAAATAACCGATCGCCCCCAAGTCAGCCAAGACCGCGCGCCGAAGTTGCAGATCATCCAGTTTTAAAGCTGTGATTAATCGATCGCCATAGGCCTCAGCAACCTGTTGATCTGCTGATAACTGATAAAGCGCTCGTGCCGCCGAGAACTGAATGCGTGACACAGGATGATCTAAAAAAGGCTTAATTACCTCGATTGCCTGCACTCCACCCAAAGTACCTAAAGCTTCTAAGATGGCATCAAAAGGTTGAACTAACTGAGGTGGTTCAGGAGCAGGCATTGTGCCAGGAAGCTGATTTTCTAGGAGCTGGATCAAAATTGGCACAGCGACCGGATCTCCCAGGCTTTCTAGGGCTTGGGCAGCGGCCTCGCGCACATAAAAGTCAGCACAGACCAAAGCATCCATCAAAGCTGGAACTGCTTGGCGATCGCCTAGTTTACCCAGTGCCCGCGCAGCATTGCGCCGCAGTGGATAGCCACCGGCTCCGGTGCGATCTTCGTCATCTTTGAGAGCCTTAATTAAGACTTCGATCGCCGTAGGATCATCCACCCGAAACCGGCCCAGCCACCAGGCCGCATACATGCGCAGCCCTAGGTCACTGCCTTGCAGATTTTCGATCGCTTGCTCCACGGTAAGCTGCGGGGCATCTGGGCTGGGTATTTCGGTACTGGTAGAGTCTTCGTTCATGAATCTGATCGATTGGTGGCCACTACTTCCAAGATACCTGGATGACGGTCAATAATTTTGGCTGAGTTCGGCAACTTCTGTGGCCGATAACTCCCAGCCTAAAGCGCCAGCATTTTGCTCCACCTGCTCGGCGCTCTTAATGCCTGGAATTGGAATTACTCCGGGCTGGCAAATTAACCAGTTCAAAGCCACCTGAGCTTGGGTTTTACCATGTTTTTCACCTAATTCACTTAGCTTTTCTAGCAATGGCTGAATTTTGCGTAAGCCTGCTCCCTTAAATCGTTGATCCATACTGCGGGCACCAGCAGGGATGTTGGTGGCTGTATATTTGCCAGTTAATAATCCTTGAGCCAGCGGGCTGTAAGCCAAAATGGTTACATCCAATTCTCTGGCCGCTGCCATTACCCCATTGCTCTCAATTTCACGGGTAATTAAGGAGTAGCGCATTTGATTGACTGCCAAAGGGATACCTCGTCTGGCCAATAGTTTATGGGCTTCTCGCATCTGTTCGGCGCTGTAGTTACTGACTCCAATGGCTTTGATGCGGCCTTGTTCTACTTCATCTGCCAGAGCATTCATTAAGCCTTCTTGGCTAAGTAGTGAAGGGAAAGGCCAATGGACTTGATACAGATCCATTGAGGGCATTCGGAGTCTTTTGAGGCTAGCGGTGACGGCATCGGCGAGGTCTTCGGAGCGAAACCGCCAAGGTAAGGGCATGTATTTGCTGGCAATTTGGGTGGTGGCGTTGGTTTCTTTGATGAATTTGCCCAATAGCTCTTCCGATTTGCCGAAGCCATAGATTTCGGCAGTATCTAGGAAGGTGATGCCTTTGTTGATTGCGGCTTGGAATGCTAATCGCAGATCGGCTTCGCCATAGTCTTTGCCATATCCCCAAAAGAGAGAGTCGCCCCATGCCCATGTACCAAAGCCGATCGGGGTTACTTCAATGCCGGTGGTGCCGAGGGTGGTAGTTGCCATAATTTTTGATATGAAGAGATAATATTCTTGATTCTAGCTAAAATGCTTTGGAAAAACTTGTCCGTCTCGATTCTGGCAGCTTAGAGGACATTGCTTTACATTTTGTTATGTTTAATTGATCCAAGAACCTACTTTTTCTTACTTACTACTCGATCAATTCAAGCTACAATTTTAGTGGCTTTATCAAGGACAGCAAGAGAGAAAGCTCTTTGTGTCCATGCACCTAAAATTAGAATATTGTTTTAATATAATCATGATTAAGCGCAAAAATTTTGCATTCATAGTTGCATTCTCCATAATGCTTTGCCTGATGCTTCCTGGATTTACTCAAGGCCGTATCAATTCGGAAAACCTAGTCTACGCCCAATCATTATCCTCACCCACTTTGTTGGCAGAAGCATTGCCAGATCAAGGCTTATTATCAATAGAGGTGGCTCAAGCTCAAGCAAAATCACCAGAGTCAGCAATACCGAACGTAACAGCCGTTTACAAATTCAATAATCAAAACCAAGAACCAGTAGCAATTAATGATTTGATTGTCGTTGAAGTTAATAAGTTCAGGAGTTATTATGTACAAGTATTATGTAACAATGAAACTCCATGCAATGCAAAAGTAGCCCTGAATCTAGATAACAGAAGAATCCCCGGAATTCTTTCTGAGCCGATAATTTTCAAAGGAGAACAAGGCATTCTTCATTTTCGCCTTACACGGGACAAGACAAATGATGAGATTTGGTCAGACTTAATTGGTAGTGCTGACCCTAGAAATATTTTTATTCCCAGAGGAACAAAATTAAGTATATCATTAGCAACCGGAGAGAATGCAACACCTATCGCCGAGAGTTATTCTTTCGCCTTGTTGCGATTTCGATGGATCCATATGTTGTTTTGGACTACTATGCTTTTATTAGCTTTAGCATTTATTCTTAAATGGGATGTAAAAAAAATACTACGCGAAGATTCTTTAGATGAAATTGCTATAGCTGACAGGCCATATAGCCTCAGTCGTTGTCAAATGCTTTGGTGGCTGTTTTGGGTAATTGTTTCTTATATATTTATTTACATGGCTACGGGAGCTATTGACACTATCACCGAAACAGTTCTAAGTCTAATGGGTATTGGCTCTGCTACTACATTGGGTGCGGTATTAATTGATGCCAGCGATAATTCTAAGCCTAGTAAAGAAAATAAAACTATGGGTTTCTGGCAAGATTTATTAAACAGCAAATACCAAAAAGGAGCT
>JAYUSV010000074.1:0-2653 GCA_043755495.1 Synechococcales cyanobacterium | reverse complement strand
TATATTAGGGATTTCTCCTTGTCAATTTACTTGGTTTGAATCAGGGGAGAACGGGTCTACCAAACGTAGCAAAGAATCTCGCCACCAACGCCCTGTTTGCGTGCTTCGCGATCGGTCATGATGCCACTAGAAGTGGAAATTACCGCGATGCCAATACCGCCCAATACTTTGGGTAGATCTTGGTGGTTAGAGTAAACCCGCAAACCGGGTTTGCTCACCCGCTGTAAAGCGGTGATAATTGGCTGGCGATTCTTGCCTTTGTACTTAAGAGTTAAGACCAGTTTCTTTTCGATACCTTCGCCGCTTTCGCTGACTTCGCCGATAAAGCCTTCACCTTGAAGAACCTTAGCAATGCTGCGGGTCATCTTGGTGGCTGGAATATCGGTGGTTTGGTGCTTAACTAGGCTCGAATTACGAATCCGAGTCAGCATGTCTGAAATAGTGTCGTGTGCCGCCATTGGTTAATATCTGGGGGTTAGTGGCCTATTGGTCGCGGAAGGGCATACGCATTGCTTTCAGCAGGGCGCGGCCTTCCTCGTCGTTGTTTGCGGTAGTGATAATAGAAATATCCATCCCGCGAATTTGATCGATTTGGTCATACTCAATTTCAGGAAAAATGAGCTGCTCCCGAATACCGATGCTATAGTTGCCGCGTCCATCGAAGCTATTCGGGCTGATGCCGCGAAAATCTCGAATCCGAGGTAAAGACAAATTGATAAATCTATCTAAAAACGCATACATTCGATCGCCACGCAATGTCACCATGACGCCCACTGGCATACCCTGACGAATTTTGAAACCGGCGATCGCTTTCTTTGCGCGGGTAATTACTGGCTTTTGACCAGTAATTTTGGCAATTTCGGCTACCGAAGATTCCAATGCTTTAGCATTGGTGGCCGCTTCACCCAAACCCCGGTTTACGGTGATTTTGATGACTTTGGGCACTTCCATCACGTTCGTAAAGCCAAATTGCTCTTGCAATTTGGGAACGATGACCTGTTGATAATTGAGCTTGAATGTTTGTGACATGGTTTCTATTAGCTGGTTCTGGGCTTGGTCAGAACTGAATTGATTAATCGATGATTTCGCCAGTTTTTTTTAGCATCCGCACTTTTTTGCCTTCGGCAGTAAAAGTGTAAGATACCCGACTGGCCACTTGGCCTTTTTTGGAATAGAGCATTACCTTAGAGCTGTGAATCGGCGCTTCGGAAACATCGATGCGACCAGATTCGTTCTCTTGGGTGGGCTTAACGTGTTTGGTGCGCATGTTTACGCCCTTGACGATCACCTGGCTCTTTTCAGGGATAGATTTCAGGATTTCACTGATTTGGCCTTTCTCTTTACCAGAGATCACCTGAACGGTGTCGCCAGCTTTCACATGCATTTTGTGAAAGACTTTCGGTTTGGGTCTACCCATTACAATACCTCTGGTGCCAAGGAAACGATTTTGGTGAAGCTTTTGTCGCGTAATTCACGCGCAACTGGACCAAACACGCGGGAGCCTCTGGGGTTGCCGTCAGCGTTAATCAATACCGCAGCATTGTCGTCAAAACGAATGCTTTGGCCGCTATCCCGACGCATGGTGTGACGGGTGCGGACAATTACGGCACGCACTACGTCAGACTTTTTCACGGCCATGTTAGGAATCGCATCTTTGACTACGGCTACGATCACATCGCCTACGCCGCCAAAAGTACGGTTGCCGCCACCGATCACCCGGATGCACATGAGCTTCCGCGCGCCGCTATTGTCGGCCACATTTAAATAACTTTGTTGTTGGATCATGATGATTTCAGGAAGGTGTGCTCTCTATCTAAGGAAAGAGCTTTAGCTGAAGATCTCCGCCACCTGCCAGCGCTTGGTGCGACTGAGGGGGCGAGTTTCTTGAATGCGTACTCGATCACCAGTTTTACACTGGTTTTCTTCGTCGTGGGCTTTGTACTTTTTGGTGCGGACGACTACTTTGCCATACTTAGAGTGGGCGGAACGGTTTTCCACTGAGACCACTACCGTTTTTTGCATTTTGTCGCTGACGACCAAACCGACTAGTTCTTTAACTGCCATAGTTTTGTTTATTTAGTAGCTTCAGTTGCTTGCTGGGTTTTGCGTTCGTGCTCTACTGTCATCATTTGTGCCAGCTTGTGACGGGCATGTTTGAATTGGTGAGTTTTCTCGAGGCGACCAACAGCTTTTTCTAACCGGAGGTTGAACAAGTCACGCTTGATTGCCACGATGCCATCGGCTAGTTCCTGGTCGCTAAGAGCGCGAATTTCAGTAGCTTTAGATAGAGACATGTTATTCCTCCTCGTCGTCGTAGACTTGCTTGGCGATGAACTTAGTCTTGATCGGGAGCTTGTGAGAAGCCAATCGGAAGGCTTCTTTAGCGGTCGTTTCATCAACGCCGCCAATTTCAAACATGATCCGACCGGGCTTGACTACAGCTACCCAGAATTCTGGGGAACCTTTCCCGGAACCCATCCGGGTTTCTGCCGGACGCATGGTCACAGGCTTATCAGGGAAAATGCGGATCCAAACCTTACCACCACGCCGCATATAGCGGTTAATGGCTCTCCGGCAAGATTCGATTTGGCGGGAGGTGATCCAAGAGGGTTCGATCGCCTGCAGGCCAAATTCACCGAAGTTGAGGTTACAG
>JAYUSV010000073.1:0-7817 GCA_043755495.1 Synechococcales cyanobacterium | reverse complement strand
CAAACAAAATACCAGCTATTCTAAAAGTTTAGTTGGCTGACCTGCGACAGTTTTGCCTGAACTCGTTCAGGCACTTGTCTGGCAGGTCGCGGAGTCGTAAGTCTTAACAGACGACCTAGCGGTACGCATAGCGCCTGCCTGCGCAGAAGCCAACGACAGCGGTGTACTTATTCATGGAAATCACCTTAAGCCTCAGACTACTAGGCATATCAAAACCAATTTCATCCAATTTCCTCACAAGTTCCTCAACTTCTTATTCTAGGGTAAAAGATATTCCCCATGTATTGTGCTTTAGGCTAGATTTTTACTCGTAAACAATCTCCAGTTGCTCGAAGTGCAATCATTTCAATAACAGGAGAGGTGTGCTGATGTTACAACTTACTGAAATGAATGTCGATGACCTGAATAAGCTGAAGCAGTTACGGATGGAGCGCCTTGTTGGTCTATTTTCTTCTAGTTTGCCATTCTGCCTAATCCAAATTGATGCCGATAATGTCTTATCTATTCGCTGCCATCACGCCGGAATCATGGATAGGCTAATTAGTGAACTAGAAGACCTTTGCTACTATGCCTGTCTGATTGTTGGGGTCAAATTTATTTCCTTACACTCACTGCATAAGGAAATTTTGCGTGTTGATGCTTTCATCTTCTAGCCAAAGTTGTTTGCCGGTAGATATTAGCCCTCATATTGGCACATTTATTTCAACATCTGGGTGCCAAAAAGTTCTAAATTATTGATTTTTAAAATAAAGCCGTGAAAATAGATTACCTAATTGTAGGAAGTGGCTTATCAGCCTTGGTTTTTGGAGCATTAATGGCCAAGGCTGGTAAAAAGGTACAAGTACTCGAAACTCATGAGCACCCAGGTGGGTTTGGTCATAGTTTTACCATGGCCAAAAAATACACCTTTAATGCACAGCTCCACTATGTTTGGGATTGTGGTGAGGGAGATACTGTAAATCGAGTACTAAAAAAACTTCAGCTCGATCGAGAGGTGACGTTCGATCGATATGACCCCAATGGTTTCGATCATATGCGGATGCCCAACTATGCGATCGATATTCCTAGTGATAACGCCGAATTGGTACAGCGGTTGGTCACTCTGTTTCCTCAAGATGCCCGACAAATACAGCAATTTATCGATGAAATCCAAAAGGTAAGAGCCGGACTGCGCTATTTATCGCCACCAGTGCAGCCACTAGAACTCCTGCGTCATATCGGTGAAGTTTACTGTGCCATGCAATATTTGAACAGTACTTTGCAAGATGTCTTCGACAAGTTTAAAATTCCCCAGGCTGCCCAAACTCTACTGGCACTGCAATGGCCAGATTTCTTGCTGCCACCTGCTCAGCTATCTTTTTATGCTTGGATAATTTTGTTTTCTGGCTACCAAGCCGGGGCTTTTTATCCGACCAAGCATTTTGAACAGGTAATAGATGCTTTGGTACAAATTATTATTGATAACCATGGCCAAGTGTTGCTAAATCAGGAAGTTACCGATTTTTTGGTGGTCGATAAAACTGTTACGGGGGTACAGGCGATCGATTTACTCACCAATGAACCTCATCAGTATTTAGCCGATACAGTTATTTGCAATATTGATCCCAAAAAAGCGGCTGAGATGATTGGGCTAAATAAATTTTCCTGGACAGTTCAGCGAAAGCTTGATTATGACTATTCGCCTTCTAACTTTATGGCTTACTGCGTAGTGCAGAATCTTGATCTCAGAGATTATGGCTTTGGTAAATGGAACACTTTTCACAGTGGGGATCAAGATCTCAATGTGGCGTTCGATCGAATGTATACCGATCAGGACTATAGCAACCCCAGCTTTGCTATTACCACGCCTAGTTTATTGACTGATTATGGTGGAGACTGCCCGCCCGACTGTCAGATTATTGAGTTTTTGACCGTGGCTAACTATGGATATTTTAAAGCTCTCAAGCACTGTGACCTTAAGGCTTATCGCCATAAAAAAGCCGAGATTTTAGACTCCATCTTAGATGTAGTAGAACGAGACTATATCCCGAATTTACGGAAGCATTTGGTCTTCAAGATTACTGGTAGCCCCACCACTAATGAAGATTTTTGTAACTGTCCACAAGGGAATTCTTACGGCTCTAGTTTGACACCCCATAATATGGGAATCGATCGACTCAATCATCAAACTTCGTTAAAAAACTTTTATTTCTGCAATGCTTCTGCCGGTTATCCCGGCTTTGCTCCAACTTTCTGGACAGGAGCGTTGCTATACCAAAGAATATCAGGAGATCCAGTCCTCGCTTAGATCTCGGCGGGCTTTCACTACACAATATGTTAGGAGTTTGACCATGAGAATTGCAATTATTGGTGGTGGTGCTAGTGGCATGGTGACAGCCTACTTGTTAGATCAGCAAGGTCATCAGGTGACAGTTTTTGAGCGTGAAACGGCATTGGGTGGACATATTCGCACTTTAAACCAAAACGTCCAGCCCAATAGACTGGACTGTAAATTGACATTAGAAAATGGCGTACTAGAATTTCCTACTACTTTCCATAACTTTATGGCCTTAATGGCCGAACTTGGTGTCGAGTTGGAGCCAGTGAATGTAGGTTCGGCATTGTTTATGAAAAATGGCAGTCACTATCTTTCTAAAGTGGCGATCGAGCGTAATTTTACTGGTTTCAGCAAACTTTTAGAATATACCCAGCTTAACCTACTGTATTTGCGTTCTGCCAGCCTCCTATTTGCCGCGAAAACTTGGCAGATATTAGATTTTCATAACCAGTCTTTAGCTGAGCATTTTAAAGATTCTACGACTCATAATATCTGGATGAAATTGTTTGCGATGTATAGTTATTCGATTTCTTATCCATTGATTGATGAGTGTCCCGCAGAATTGGTGATTCCGACCTTGCGAGATGATGTATTTGTAGACTGGGTAAGGATCAAAGGCGGCGTGTATTCATACATTCAAAAAATCCTTGATCGATTCCGGGGTGAGATTTTGCTGGGTGTTAACGTTACTGCTATTCGCCGGAAAGTATCAGGGGTAACTGTGGAGTTAGCCGACGGTAAGCCTCAGGATTTCGACAAGGTGGTATTTGCTACGCCTCCCGATCAAGTGCTCAAGTTATTAGCTGATCCCCGCCTCACAGAAACACGCAGGTTTGGGGCATGGCGCAGCAATCAGGTGCAAACATTGCTACATAAAGATACCAGTATGTACGCGCCCTATCATATTCGGGAAGGCTCGGAGTTTGATTTCTTTGAAACTGATGCCCTCCATGGTGAATGGGGCTACAATGCCAATCTCAATCAGCTTTGCAGCATCTCATCGCCAGTGCAGTACAACCTGGCTTTTAATTTAGAAAGTTTGATTAGACCAGAGCATATTCTGCATGTTCAACAGCATCACACTCCCCTATATACCGTAGATGCTTTTCGCTATCGATCGGAGGTAATCACAGCTAATGGAGATGATCATACCTACCATGTAGGGGCTTATTTGGGTGATGGCTTACATGAAGGAGCAATTACTTCGGCAATTAACGTGGCTGAGTTGATTGCCAAAGGCGCAAGCGGAGCTATCGTTAAAAGTGCCAGCAGAGCTATTCCTAATTACCAGAAAACTTATAAAGTTGCTTGTGCCAATATTAATTAGCTATTTTAGTCATGCTAGCCGTCGATCGAGAGCCATTGTCCAGCTCGTAGTAACTTCAGCCAAGCTGAGGTCGATCGAACCTGTTTGAGCAGTAATTTTTAGCCGATCGCCACCAACTACGCCCAATTCTAGCCAATCATTGGTTAACTGTGCTTGTAAGTAAGATTCAAAAGCACTGCGGTTGGTAGAGTCGATCGATACCAAAATTCTGGCACCGCTTTCACCAAAAAAGTCTTCATCCAAACGTAGACCTAGATCAGGCAATTTAACTGCGGCACCTAAACCCAAACCAATACAAGACTCCGCTACGGCCACCGCAATCCCACCTTCAGCAGGGTCATGGGCAGACTTAATCCAGCCCTGACGAATTCCGTGGCGGCAGGCTGATTGAACTTTTAGCTCCAAAGAGAAATCGATCGCTGGGGGCATTCCGGCCACGGTTTGATGCACCGTATTTAGATATTCGCTAGCTCCCAGTTGGGGCTTGGTGTTGGCACCTAGCAAATAAATCAAATCGCCAGCATTTTGCCAACTCTGGCCACAGATTTTACTCAGATCATCAATAATTCCCACCATCCCAATTACCGGCGTAGGATAAATAGGCTGGGGCTGACCAGTCGCATCAAATGTTTCGTTGTACAACGAAACATTCCCGCCAGTTACTGGGGTACTCATGGCACTACAGCCTTCCGATAGACCGCGACAGGCTTCGGCGAGCTGCCAATAGCCAGTGGGTTTTTCGGGGCTACCAAAGTTGAGGTTATCGGTGACAGCTACTGGTTCAGCACCTACACAGCTCAGGTTTCTGGCGGCTTCAGCCACCACAGCTTTAGCACCTGCGTAAGGATGCAGATATACATAGCGGGAATTGCAATCTACGGTGGCTGCTACTCCAATATTAATTTGACTCAGATCAGTAGAGAGATTTTGGATGGTTTCCAGAGGCCGAATCCGAATAACTGCGGCATCGGCTCCGCCCGGTAATAACACGGTGTTGTTTTGTACTTGATGATCGTATTGACGATACACCCAGCGCTTAGAGGCGATCGAAGGCACATCCAACAGAGTCAACAAAATCTGTGACCAGCTTTGACCCTTAATTCCATCTGTGGTAGCCGCTGGTAAGCTGCTGACTGGCCATTTCCAAGCCTGCTGAGCATAGGCTGGGGGTTCAGCAGGCAGTTCGTGATGATACAGAGGCGTATTGTCAGCCAGGGCACTGGCCGGGACTTCAGCAGCAATTTCTCCCTGAAACAAAATGCGGACGATTGGCTCTTCAATTACCGTTCCGGCGACTACGGCCTGTAGACCCCAGCGATGGAAGATATCAATCAGTTCTTGTTCGCGGCCTTTGTGCGCCACAAATAACATCCGCTCTTGAGATTCAGAAAGCAAGTATTCATAGGGCACCATGCCACTTTCTCTCACTGGCACCAAGTCTAGGTTGAACTCAATCCCTACACCGCCTTTGGCCGCCATCTCCGAAGTAGAGCAAGTAATTCCGGCGGCTCCCATATCTTGAGCGGCAACGACCGCACCAGTTTTGAAGGCTTCTAGACAGGCTTCGATTAAAGATTTTTCTAAAAACGGATCGCCAACCTGCACTGCTGGTCGGTTATCTAAAGATGCTTCGCTCAATTCCATACTGGCAAAACTAGCGCCACCCATCCCATCTCGCCCGGTAGTAGAACCCACATATAGTACTGGGTTCCCAATTCCTGCTGCCCCAGATTTCACAATGGTGGCGGTTTCCATCAAGCCTAAGGCCATGGCGTTAACTAAAGGGTTGTCATTGTAGGCCGGGTCGAAATAAACTTCGCCACCAACGGTGGGAACTCCTACACAATTACCATAGTGACTAATGCCAGAAACAACTCCAGCAAACAGTCTACGGGTTTTAGGATCATCTAATGATCCAAATCGCAGAGAGTTCAACACAGCGATCGGCCTGGCTCCCATCGTAAAAATATCTCGCAGAATGCCACCCACACCAGTAGCAGCTCCCTGAAAAGGTTCAACGGCGGAAGGATGATTGTGAGATTCGATTTTGAAGGCCAGTTGCAAACCATGGCCAAGGTCAATGACTCCGGCATTTTCGCCGGGCCCAACTAGCACTCGATCGCCGGTAGTGGGAAACTGGGAAAGTAAAGGACGAGAATTTTTATAACAGCAGTGCTCAGACCACATCACTCCAAACATCCCCAACTCGGCTTTGTTGGGATGGCGACCCAATCGCTGCACTATTTCTTCGTACTCGTTGGGTTTGATGCCTTCGGCGGCGATTTCAGCAGAGGAGAATGGTGAGGCTGTCATAAGTAAATAAAGCAGGGCGGAAAACATGGATAGTATAGCGCTCTGTTAGCCGCTATGCGCGCTCGAAAGGAATCGCACCCAAAACGTCCATAATTACTGGGCGATGAGAGCCATTACTGATCGTCCCAAGACCATTTTTTAGAAACTCAAAGAGCCGATCGATGAAGTATTCATCGATCGGCTCTTTAGTTAGCTTAGTTGAACCCAACTTTGCTAAACAGTCAAAGTCCGGCGCTTACTGACCATTTGGAAGGTTTCGATAATGTCGCCTTCTTTCCAGTCATTGAATCGATCGAGTCGCACACCGCACTCAAACCCAGTATTGACCTCTTTCACATCATCTTTCATCCGTTTCAACGAATCCAAGATGCCTGTAAACACCAGCTCATTACCACGCTTGATCCGAATGTGGCAGTTCCGAACCGCCTTACCACTGAGCATATAGCAGCCTGCAATGTTGCCCCGACCGGCTTGGAACACTGCCCGCACTTCTATTTGCCCCAATGGTTCTTCCACCATCTCTGGGTCTAATAGACCTTCCATAGCCGCTTGAATATCATCCAGCAAATTATAGATAATGTCGTATTCTCGAATATCTACCCCAGCATTGTCCGCCGCTAAACGGGCACCACTGGCCAGACTGGTACTAAAACCAACAATTACTGCACCACTGGCTGCTGCTAAATCTACGTCAGTTTCGGTAATTTCGCCAGGAGCCGACATCAGCACCCGTACTTGCACTTCCTGCTGTGGCAAATTGCGCAGCGAACCCAAAATTGCTTCCAAAGAACCCTGCACATCGGCCTTCAGAATCAGATTTAGCTCCTTCAGTTCGCCCTCTTGAGCTTGAGCTGACAGAGTATTCAACGTCACCCGACGGGAAGACATCATCTGTTGCAAGCGAGAGCTGCGATACAACTCGGAACGCTTGTCCGCCAAGGAACGCGCTTCTTTTTCACTCACATAGACTTCAAAATCGTCACCGGCAGCCGGTACATCGCTCATTCCTAACACCTCAACGGCAAAGGAAGGGCCAGCAATATCGACTCGCTCTAGGCGATCGTTCACCATGGCGCGGACTTTACAGAATACGTGACCGGCAACTAAGGTGTCACCGACGCGCAACGTGCCATTCTGAACTAACAAGGTAGCAACAGGCCCCTTGGCTTTATCCAAGTGAGCTTCAATGATCGTGCCCTTAGCAGGTCGATCGGGGTTAGCCATCAAATCTTCTACTTCCGAAACCAGCAGAATCATTTCTAGCAGCTTATCCAGGTTTTCACCCTTCAAAGCGCTGACCGGCACCATAATAGTGTCGCCGCCCCAGGCTTCTGGTTGCAGGCCATAACCTACCAGCTCTTGCTGTACCCGATCGATCTGAGCATCGGGTTTATCCATCTTGTTAATGGCTACGATAATCGGCACTTCCGCCGCCTGAGCGTGACGGATTGCTTCGATCGTTTGAGGACGCACACCGTCATCGGCAGCTACCACCAAAATCGCCACATCTGTTACCCTGGCTCCTCTTGCCCGCATAGCGGTAAAGGCTTCGTGACCAGGAGTATCTAAGAACACTACCTGCTGCATCACCCCATTGTGGTCTACATCTACATGGTAGGCACCAATGTGCTGGGTGATACCACCGGCTTCACCTTGAGCTACCTTGGTTTTGCGAATGGCATCCAATAGGGTAGTTTTACCGTGATCTACGTGACCCATGATGGTCACTACCGGCGGACGACGGATTAGATATTGTAAGTCAGAAGCATCGAGCATTTCAGTAGTTTTGATCGCCGGAGCTTTTTCAGCTTGGGTCAAGACCACTACTTCTAGCTCTTCAGCCACCATGGTTGCGGTCGC
>JAYUSV010000072.1:0-7821 GCA_043755495.1 Synechococcales cyanobacterium | reverse complement strand
GACAGGGTAGATTTACTCGACATAGGATTGGGAGAGAAGTTACACAAAAAGTACAGCCCGCAAAATTACAGACCATCGATCCATATTAGGAGATCTTTTACTAGACAGGGTTGAACCTCTCCGGATTATACTTCACCGCTATGATACATAGCGATCAAGATTTTTGGCGCGTGATATTATGAGGAAAAATTGAGCTAGGCATTGCTTGCTATCAATTTAGAAATCTGCGCCAAAATCTAGTCAGAGCTTGACCTCCAACTCGTCTACTCAAACTCATGTATAAGAAAAAGCCCCCAACTAACGCCTCTACCCAAAAACTGTTGAAATTCATCGGACTTGCAGTGGCCAGCTTAGCTGCTGTCATCGGCATTTTTATTGGTGCTACTCAGATTTTTGGCAGCTCAAACATCGAGACCCTAGCCCAACTGGGAGTAGGTGACTCGATCATCGCCAATCAAAAGATATTAGCTAAAGTTCCTTTAGAGTACGCCAACCCTGCGCCTTTTCGCGCCAAGACCATCAAAGATGTAGTTTTACCCGAGGGTAAAAAGGTCATAGCTCTGACTTTTGACGATGGTCCTTGGCCTCAGATCACCGAACAAATTTTAGACACTCTCAAAAAAGAGAATGTGAAAGCTACTTTTTTTGTGATTGGTCAACCCCTGAAGTCTTTCATGGAAATCTCCAAAAAAACCGTGGCTGCCGGTCATGAAATGGCTAACCATACCGAACACCACTGGTATAAAGCTATGCATGGCATAGTTGCCCAAAGAGAAATCGAAGATACCAACAAGATGCTCTTGGAAGGTCTTAACGTCAAAACCACCTATTTTCGTCCGCCGGGTGGAGTGCTAACGAATGGTTTGGTGGCTTATGCTCACCAGCGCAATGACACAGTTTTAATGTGGTCAGCCGATTCTGGCGATAGTAACCCCCGCCGTCCTTCTACCGAAAGTATCATTAAAACAGTAGTTTCTCAGGCTACTCCTGGCGGCATTGTTTTAATGCACGATGGCGGTGGCAACCATGAAAATACTGCGAAAGCTGTCCCCGAAATTATTCGCCAACTGCGCGCCCAAGGCTATAGCTTTGCCACCATTACTGAACTGTTAGAAATGGGTACTCTATCTCCAGAAGGTGTTTCAGCAGCGAAAGCAGCACCAGCTAAGCCCGCTGCACCGGCAGCAGGTGTGAAGACTAATAAGCCACCAGCGAAGAAAGGTGCTTAGTGCAGTTCCATATTCAGCCGGACAGCGATGTTCCGGCTTCTAAACAGCTCTACGACCAACTTTTGTTTGGCATTGCTTCCCGGCAATTTTCGCCGGGGCATCGGTTACCCAGTACCCGCCAATTGGCGATGCAGACTGGGCTACACCGCAATACCATCAGCAAAGTCTATAACCAGCTAGAGACTACCGGCGTAGTAGAATCTGTGGCTGGTTCGGGTATTTATGTAAAGTCGTTGGGTAACGAAAGCGGCAATGCCGATTTATCAGCTTCAGAGATTCGGCAAAATGTACAAGAAGTATCTAGCGAAAGCCTGAACAAGATGTTGATTCATGGGGCTTCGCTGCGCGAGGCACGGGAGCTATTTTTAGCTGAAATTGACTGGCGGTTACGCTGTGGAGCCAGAGTATTTGTATCGGTGCCTCAGCGTGATATTGGAGCCGGAGAGTTAATGACCCAAGAATTACAGCAGTCTTTGGGCGTACCGGTGCAGTTGGTACCGATCGAACAACTAGATGAAGTTTTAGCCCAAACTCACGCGGGCACGGTGGTCACAAGTCGTTACTTTATCAGCGCCGTAGAAGCAATCACGGCCAACCGCACGGTGCGGGTGTTGCCGGTGGATTTACAAGATTATGGTAAAGAGTTGGCAGTGCTAAAGACAGTGCCCAAAAATAGTTACGTAGGTATTGTCAGTGTCAGCGAGGGTATTTTGGCAATCGCTGAGGCGATTGTATACAGTATGCGAGGCGAGGAGATTTTGATTAATACTTGCCAGGTGGCCGACAGTTATAAATTAAAGGCAATCGTGCGCAGTGCCCATTTGATTGTGAGCGATCGATCGAGTTTGGCAAGGGTAAAAAAGGCGATCGAGGTAGCCAGCGACGATCTGATGCGCATCCCTAAGGTAGTGGAAAGTGAAAGTTATGTAGGAGAGCGATCGATCAGCTTGTTAAAGCGTGAACTCGGTCTTTTGTAAGCTACAATACCAGTCATTCTTGGTAGTGAGTAGCAAAGATGACCGAACAAGTAGCAGGTAGCAAGTCCCCCCGTTTGGCATCTCTGGATGTTTTTCGGGGCTTGGCGGTGGCCATGATGATTTTTGTGAACATGGTGAGTTTGGGCGGCCTTAACGATTTAGCAAAAGAACAACCGGGGGCTTTAGGAATCTTTAAAAGCTTTTATTTGTGGATTGACCATGCTCCTTGGCATAATAGCTGGAACTTGGCCGATTTTGCTTTTCCCTTTTTTCTCTACATCGTGGGAATGGCTATGGCGCTTTCTTTTGCCAAGTACACTATTGATAATCGACCCAGCAAAGAAATTTATTGGAAGCTGCTGCGACGGGCGGCCATGCTGTTTTTGGTGGGGCTGTTAATCAATGGCACCATTTACGCTCTCTGCGATATTTCTACCAAAGGGATTTTTAATTTTCAGACCCTGCGATTCATGGGGATTTTGCAGCGCATTGCTCTGTCTTATGCGATCGCTGCCGTGATTGTTTTGCGGTTTCCGCCCAAGGTGCAGTGGGGAATTGCTGGGGGGATTTTGCTGATCTATTGGCTGTTGCTGGCTTTGGTGGCTGCCCCCGATGCTCCAGCCGGGACTTTTGGTACAGCGAAAGTGATGAACTATGTGGACTCTGAGAAATTCAATTTTGCTTCTTTTGTTGATCGAAATATCATTCCTCAAGCTCATTTTCACCGGCAGGGCAAGAATGGCTATGAGCCAGAAGGCTTGTTTAGCACTTTGCCAGCGATTACCAGTGTTCTTCTGGGCTATTTCAATGGGGTGTGGCTAAAAACTCGTCGGATGGTTAGGTCTAACAACAGTAGCTCGATGGCGATGTTTGCTTTGGGGGCGATCGTGGTTGGTGTGATTTGGGGGAAATTCTTTCCGCTCAATAAAGCCCTGTGGACTAGCTCTTATGTGTTGTTTATGGGCGGTTGGGCATTACTGACTTTTGCGCTCTGCTATGAACTCATTGATGTGCGTGGTATTGGTCGCAAGTTGAGCAAGCCCTTGGAGTGGATGGGTTTGAATCCTCTGTTTGCTTTTGTTGGCTCGGTGCTGATGATTAAGGTCATGATGAACAACAATGTTAATGGCTGTGCTGGCAATATCGCTGGTTTTAAACCCGTTACTGTCTATGCATCTTTGGTGAAAACCATGTTTGGTTGGGCTGGTGCTGGTCACGACACGGTTTTATTTGCTCTGGCCACCGTAATACTCTGGTCATTCCTCTGCTACGTCATGTACCGGATGCGCTGGTTTATCAAGCTATGAGTCTTGCTCATGTCCAGGAAATCGCGGGGCGAGCTGGAGTAACAATGTTTTACTTTAATTTAGACTATGATTTTGGTGGTACGTTCCGATCGATTGGTTATTGAATCATGAAAAAAACATTGACGCAGTTGGTGCGGGGCTACCAAAAATGGGTGTCGCCGATGTTGCCACCGGCTTGTCGGTATATGCCGAGCTGTTCGCAGTATTCGATCGAGGCCATCGATCGATTTGGTGCGGGCTATGGCACTTGGTTGACCGTGAAACGGATCTGTCGCTGCCACCCGGGTTATCCGGGTGGCTACGATCCTGTGCCAGAGCAGCGACCTACGCAGAATAAGCCGGGAAGTTAATCACAGTGTCGGTTTGTTTGAATTTTTCTACCACGTCTTTGTAGAGCTGCATATCTTGTTGCCAGTTGGCCAGAACTTGCTCTAGTTTGGCCAAATCTGCGCTGTTCTCAGTGGCGTTTAGCTCGTAATCGAAATTGCCGCTGAACAAGATAATTGGTGCTGCCGATTGATCGGTTTGCTGTACTGTTGCTTCGTTGATAGTCAGGTTCAATTTTTTATCGGGGAAGGTGTAGCCCAAATTAATGCCAGCTTGCACAGGGGCAGTGCCAATTTTTTGCCAGTCGCCTAAAGCCAGCAAATGGGAGAACATAAAGCGCTGGGCGGCAGCTTCTTGACCAGCAAAATCTAGATAGCCCCGAAAGTTGATGCCGATACCCGCGAATTTGAGGTTGGCCAAGATTTTGACTAAGGACTTGGCGATCTTTACTACTTCGATAGCTCCAGCGTCTTTATTAATAATCAACTCTACAAAGCTGATCCGCTGGGGCTGAGCAATAATCGAGACTCCTTGTTGATAGGTAATTTGAGAGCCTTCATAGCTGCGCATGGGCTGGCCAAGGACTTCCCACTCGCTGGGGACGATTTGGGTCATGCTCAAAAATTCTGGGGTGAGCAAGGTAGGGTCAATTTTTTCGACGGCAATGACGATCGCGAGTTCTTGGACGGTCAGGTTTTGCATGGGGTGAGCTGGAAATATCTTCATTAATTTAACTTACGATACCCAGATATTTTGTGCTGCTTTGCAATTTAGTCATAACTTTTTTCTGTCTATTACATTTTCTCGTTAGACTAGAGAGCAGCTTGGGGATCATCTCCAAATTTAGTAAATATTCTTGAATCCCCCAAATTACTATGCGTTTGATTTTAATGACTGGCAAGGGTGGCGTGGGCAAAACCTCAGTAGCAGCGGCTACTGGTTTGCGCTGTGCCGAGCTGGGTTACAAAACCTTGGTTTTGAGTACCGATCCTGCTCATTCTCTAGCAGATAGCTTTGATTTGGAAATGGGGCATGAGCCAATTCAGGTTCGCCCGAACCTCTGGGGCGCAGAACTAGATGCTCTGATGGAGCTAGAAGGTAACTGGGGAGCAGTCAAGCGTTATATTACCCAGGTCTTGCAAGCACGAGGCTTGGATGGGGTACAAGCTGAGGAATTGGCAATTTTGCCAGGAATGGATGAGATCTTTGGTTTGGTGCGGATGAAGCGCCACTACGATGAAGGCACCTATGATGTGCTTATTATTGATTCGGCACCTACCGGGACTGCGCTACGCCTATTGAGTTTGCCAGAAGTAGGTGGCTGGTATATGCGCAAGTTTTATAAGCCTTTGCAGGCAGTATCGGTAATGCTGCGTCCTTTGGTAGAGCCAATCTTTAGGCCGATCGTGGGCTTTTCGTTGCCCGATAAAGAGGTGATGGATGCACCCTATGAGTTTTATGAGCAGATCGAGGCGCTACAAAAGGTGTTGATGGACAACACCACGACCTCAGTGCGTTTGGTAGCTAACCCTGAGAAAATGGTAATTAAAGAGTCACTGCGTGCCCATGCTTATTTGAGCTTGTACAATGTCTCGACTGATTTGGTGATTGCTAACCGGATTATTCCGGAGGAAGTTACAGATCCGTTCTTTAAGCGCTGGAAGGAGAGCCAAGAGAAGTATCGCCAAGAACTTCATGATAATTTTGCGCCTTTGCCAGTGAAGGAAGTGCCATTATTTTCAGAAGAAATGTGTGGAATGGAGGCGCTCGATCGACTTAAGGAGGTGCTGTATCCTAATAACGAAGATCCATCACAGGTTTACTACAAAGAAACCACCATGCGAATTGTTTCGGCTGGCAATAATGAGTACAGTCTGGAACTTTATTTGCCAGGAATTCCTAAAGATAAGGTGCAGCTCAATAAAACTGGTGATGAGCTAAATATTCGGATTGGTAATCACCGCCGTAATTTGGTGTTGCCTCAGGCTTTGGCAGCACTTCAGCCTTCGGGAGCCAAGATGGAAGAAGACTTTTTGAAAATTAAGTTTAAATAGTAAGGCTGATCAAGTTTTTATCCCAAAAGAACCAGCGAGAATCTCGCTGGTTAACAATCGATCGTCTGGGTTAAGATCTGTATTACGCGCTTTAAAGAATCCAATGTCATCTCAGCCCCCTCGTAAAACAATCATTAATCAGATTACTCAAGTATTACAAGGCAAAGCCAATGCAGCGCCGCCCGCCCTCAAACGCAACGCGCGGGTGCCAGAAATATTAGTTCAAGATGCCGATGCATCTCAGCCAGATAAATATTCCCTGCTAGGCGAAAAATATCTGTTGGGGCGCAGCAGCTCCTGCGATATTGTGGTAGATAACCAAGTTGTCAGCACCACTCATCTTTCAGTAAGCAAAGATCCCCGCCATCCCAAAGTATTTATTCTCAAAGACGAAGGCTCCACCAACGGCATCTATCGGGGCAAAAAAAGAATCGATCGAATTACCTTACGCCACGGAGATAGCTTTACCATTGGCCCCCCAGAACTAGCCGCTGCCGTCACCATCAGCTTTCAAGACCCACCACCTTGGTACTTACAGACCATGCGTTTTGGTCTGTATGGTGTTAGTGGATTGTTGGGTATGCTGTTGACCTTTATTTTAATGGAAGTAGCCAAAGCTCCTTCAGTGTCGCTGATTCCAGATAGCACTGGTCCTGTGGTGGTTTTTGGTGACGGCATGGAAGAAGCTTTGCGCCAGCCCCGCACCACTGCCCATCGAGATTTACCGACGATCAATAGCTTTTCGCCTTATTTACCCAAAGCCCTCATTGCCTCCGAAGATGCTCGGTTTTACTGGCATCCCGGCGTAGATCCGTTAGGAATTGCTCGATCGGTGGCGGTTGCCCGAGGCAAAGGTAAATTTACGCAAGGTGCTAGTACCCTGACTCAGCAAATGGCTCGCAGTTTGTTTCGGGGATATGTGGGTACCGAAGATTCGATCGGGCGCAAAATTAAAGAGGCGGCAGTTTCTTTCAAATTAGAGACTTTCTATAGTAAAGACGAAATTTTGCGATTTTATCTCAACCGGGTATTTTTGGGCGAAGATACCTCTGGATTTGAAGATGCAGCACAGTATTATTTCAAAAAATCAGCGAAAGATTTAACCCTGTCAGAATCAGCAACTTTGGTAGGGATATTACCAGGACCAAATATTTTTAAGCCCTGCGGCGGTGCGGTTAACGACCAGGCAATTACCCGTCGGAACCTGGTGCTAGAAAGAATGCTAGAAACCGGTGCGGCTAGCCCTGAAGACATTAGATTAGCCCGTCGATCGCGTTTAGAGGTAAACCCCGAAGCCTGTAAATCTTTTAACAACACCAAAGCACCCTATGCTTACGACTATGTTTTTTTGGAGTTACAGCAAATTTTGGGCGGTGAGATGGCCAAAGAGGGCAATTTTATCGTAGAGACAGGTCTGGATTTAAAGATGCAGGCCAAGGCTGAAACCGCCTTGGCAAATCATGTAGCCAGTACTGGCAAAAGCTATCGGTTTTCTCAGGGGGGTTTGGTGACAATGGATACTACCACTGGCTTAGTAAAAGCGATGGTGGGTGGGGTGGATTATCCTAAAAGTCAGTATAACCGAGCGGCAGTTGCCCAACGACAGCCCGGTTCTACTTTTAAGCTGTTTGCCTATGCTTCGGCGATCGAGCAGGGTATTTCACCAAATAAATCTTATTCTTGTGACCCCATGTCCTGGCAAGGACGGACTTTTAAGGGGTGTAGTCATGGTGCCAGTGGCTCAGCCGATATGTACACTGGCTTTTCGCTGTCAGAAAACATCACAGCGCTGCGGGTAGGGCGAGATGCTGGCTTATCGAAGGTGGTGGAACTAGCCCAAAGAATGGGGGTGCGATCGAAGTTAGAAGCAGTGCCCGCACTGATTTTGGGGCAGAGCGGCGTGACTGTACTCGAAATGACTGGTGCC
>JAYUSV010000071.1:0-2656 GCA_043755495.1 Synechococcales cyanobacterium | reverse complement strand
TCCCGATGCAACAGGAACGATTTTTAGTTATGACCCAGTTGGGCAACAGGAGTTGAACGTCTGACTGGAAGTAGCTGTTCCACTGCGGTAACCGGGATCATTGCATTGCCAGCAGGTAAGTCTTCGAGAGTTTTCCAGGATGGAATAAAAGCTGGGAGCGCTAGCTTGCATGTAGACCAAGCGCCACTGACTGGCACATTAAACTGTTCGCAGATACCACCTCGATGACCGTTCGGCTCGTAGAAGCGACAGTTGCGACAAACAGCATTACAGATCTCGCTGGTATTTTTAGTCTGCATCATAATCTTGTGGGGAACCGGGGGATGGGGTGGCCTGCTTGACCACTTCTTAATCTTGCACCATCTATTAGCGGGGATCATATCTCTGTAAGGGTTATGACACCTTGTTTCAAGCTGGGATCAGGGCATTTTTTTGTTTAGATTGTCTTCACATTTGGTTTACGAGTAGACACATTTTGTGGTGTGAATGCCCTAAATTGTGAAGTTGTGTAAGCGATTTAGCTGACACCGATAGTTGACCCCATCTCAAAACTACCTAGAAGTATTGATTCCACGGCGTTTTTAGATACTTTGTTTGGAGAATTTATCCCAGATTTTATTGATCCCCAATAGATATTTGGGATGAACTCACCGAAATCAGCGTGCCCAGAATTAATTCAAAAGTTATCAACCCACATCAGAATAAAAATCTAGGCAGGGCAGAGTTTTATCAGCGAGAATGGACAAGTGGCGGACTTTTCACTGTTTGATGGGCGTTTTAGTGTGGAAGCACTATCTGTAACTTGCTAGCCAAGATTTCAGGAACAAAGTTAAATACTTGCATCCCTGCAATTACGTTTTAAAATGGGGTCAGCAGACCTCCACCGTTGTATCAAGGACAGATCATCATGGGACTAATCGATCGAATTAGCAGACTAATGCGCGCTAACGTCAATGACATCGTTAGCAAGGCTGAAGACCCAGAGAAAATTCTGGAGCAAGCTGTAATAGATATGCAGGAAGACCTTGTGCAACTGCGCCAAGCAGTAGCCGGGGCGATCGCCACTCAGAAACGCTCTGAGCAGCAATACAACAAGTCAGTGCAAGACGAAGCTTCTTGGCAACAAAAAGCTCAACTAGCTCTTTCTAAAGGTGATGAAGCCTTAGCCAAAGAAGCGCTAGTACGTAAAAGAACCTACACCGACACCGCCACTGCCCTCAAAGGACAATTGGACAGTCAAGTAGGTCAAATAGAAGGACTCAAGCGCAACTTGATGCAGCTAGAGAGCAAAATCTCTGAGGCCAAAACCAAAAAAGACATGCTCAAGTCTCGCTCAGCGGCTGCTAAAGCCCAAGAGCAGCTCCAGGGCGCTGTCGGCAAAATTGGTAATAATGGCTCGATGGCTGCTTTTGAGCGGATGGAAGAAAAAGTCTTGCAGCAAGAAGCGCGCTCTCAAGCCGTAGCTGAGCTGGCTGGTTCTGATTTGGAAAGCAAGTTTGCTCAGCTCTCGGCTGGTGCAGGTGTAGACGACGAATTAGAAATGATGAAGCAGCAAATGCTAGCCAGTGCTCCTGCTCCCCAAGGCGCACTTCCTGGCACAGTTTCCCCTGCCGCCGCACAGCCCACTGCCGACAAAGAGATTGAAGATCTACGCAAAAAGATTGACAACTTGTAAGGCGGATGAGCAGTATCAAAAATCCCCGATCGAACTAAGATCGATTGGGAGATTTTTGCTGGTAAAATAATTTTTTTATGGAGAAAATTGCATGGGCGCGCAGATCATCAGCGATGAACAGTTCAATACCGAAGTAATCAGCCAAACCCAACCAGTGATGGTGTATTTTTGGGCAGACTGGTGTGGCCCTTGTAAATTGGTATCTCCTTCGATCGACTGGGCATCACAAAATTACACCGATCGACTCAAAGTGGTGAAATTGCCGGTAGATGGCAACCCAGAATCAGTGAAAACCTACGCTGTGGAAGGGGTACCAGCGATTCGTTTGTTTCAAGATGGCCAACTCATTCACTCCTGGGAAGGAGCTATTACCAAAGCCAAACTGACTGAAATGATCGATCGACATTTTTTCAATGCGGCCTAGATCCTGGTGAGCTAGACCCAGGGAAATTTTAGGGATGAAATTTCCTTCGATTTAGGATGACTAGACTTTGGTAAATTCCCGATCGACCATTTATAACCATCGCCAGCAGCGGTAAACTGATTAGCAGAGTGAATCAAAAACATGTCATCTATTTCTCGGCTTATTTTGCGACTGTCGCCTCCCTGGACAATCTGGTTGAGTCTATTGAGCTTGGTGACAGCATTACTATTTGCCCAACCTGTGGTGGCTAAGTTTGCCCATGCCGAAATACCGCTGCCTTTAGCAAGCAGTGATCTGATGTCTTTGGCGATTGCTAAGCCCAAGTTCTTTATTTGCCCTAAAGGTATGAACCGCGATGCCGTGGCAATCACCGAAAATTACCAGATTAATCTGTGCTCTAAAACCACCAGCGAAATTTCTAAAAACGCAGTGAGCAATGCCAGAAAACGTCAGCAAATGAATTTGCCTGTCAGCACCAACGATGATGTGATCGCCACCGCCGAAATATCGGTAGTAGCCATGCGCAATATCAAGACTAAAAAGCTGTTCCATTTGCC
>JAYUSV010000070.1:0-2661 GCA_043755495.1 Synechococcales cyanobacterium | reverse complement strand
CTTATTTTGAATTTTTCTACGCCCTTTTTCTCATAATTTCGCCTAAAATAAAATAGTTTTTATATGCTAGTCAGGCGTGATGCAAGATGTGAGTCTACTTCTCGCCCCCATCATTGTCGTCAACAGCACCAAAAATGCCTTACTCGACAACAACCCCTTCAACGACCCCGCCGCCTACACCCCCTTTATTCTGGGGAACTCCGACAAAGTTGATCATATTCGCCTCCTCGGTGATAACACCTTCGGCTTTGAAGACCTAGCAGGCGGCGGAGATATGGATTACAACGATGTTATTGTTAAAGTCAATTTGCAGTCGATCGGTTAAGCTTGCAAAATAACATCGTCAATTCAAAACAATCTTGGCGAATCTTCGCAGGATGTTTTACTCTCCTATCAAAATGCTATGCGATCAAAAAAGCTAATGTCAGATTTATTATCCTGTAATACACAAGGCTATTTCCATGATGCTCACAGAAATGTTACCTTCTTTGCAACAGTTATCTTATCAAGAGAAAATTAAAGCCATTCAGTTTTTGGCTACAGAATTAGCCAAAGAAGAGCAAAGCACGAACTTGCTTGAAGACGGAAAAACTTATGAAGTTTGGTCGCCTTATGATGCTTTTTCAGCCGAGAAAGTCTTAACTGATATGTTACAACAGCACAAACAACAAGCAGCAGAATAAGATGGCACCCAAAGAACGCTTTAAATTCACCGAAAGATCTAACTCATTGGGCGAAACCATCATGGCTCCCCAACTTTCTTTCAACTTGTTATTTCAAGATAAGAAGATCTCAGTATCAGGATTATTGGATACAGGAGCGAGTGTTAATGTTTTACCTTATGAAATTGGACTGGAATTAGGACTGAATTGGGATAACTGTACAATATCAGTTGCCTTAGCCGGTAATCTTGCTAAATCTCCCGCCAAAGGAGTTATCCTATCGGCGGAAGTTGCTCAGTTTCCATCTGTCCCACTAGTTTTTGCTTGGACTCAAGCTAGAAATATACCTATACTTTTGGGGCGGACAAACTTTTTTCAAGAATTTGATGTATGCTTTTATACTTCTCAATTAACTTTTGAAATCGCTCTTAATTCACCGTTGAATTAGCCTTTTGAATCTTCTGAAGTGCAAGAGTGACATCCAAGATGCGACAACCGCTCCTGCAAACGAGTATACCGCTGCCCAACCTCGTGTTTCTTCACAGCCAAACCGATCGCCTTACTAGACCCCACCACGATCGCCAACTGCTTCGCCCTGGTCAACCCGGTATAAATCAAATTCCGTGACAGCAACAAATAATGCTGCATGTACAAAGGCAAAATCACCACCGGATACTCTGACCCTTGAGACTTGTGAATCGAAATAGACCAAGCCAACCCCAACTCATTCAAATCCCCATAGTCATAAACCACCTTGCGCTCATCAAACATAATAGTTACCTCCTGCTCAGTGGAGTCGATCGATCCCACCATCCCCAAATCTCCATTAAAAACCTCCCGCTCATAGTCATTTTTTAATTGGATCACTCGATCGCCAACCCGCAAAATAGCATCCCCCCGATTAAGCTGTGCTTTATCAGGATGGGGCGGATTCATTAACTCCTGCAACACCACATTCAAATTTCTTGTCCCCAAAATCCCTCGCGTCATCGGACACAACACCTGCACATCAGTCACCGGGTTGAAACCCTGCTTCGGAATAAAATCGCTAATCAGCTCACAAATCGTCTGCACCCCATGCAGCGGCTCCTGCCCACCCCCATGCCACAAACAATCCGACTTAGGCGCAGCCGAAATCAATTCCAACCCCGGAAACTGACCGCGATTAATTTGGTGAGCAGCCCGAATAATGCCGCTAGCCTCCGCCTGCCGAAACACCTGCGTCAGCCTCACCACCGGAATCCGTTCCGAATTAATCAAATCAGATAGCACATTCCCTGGTCCTACTGAAGGCAACTGGTCAATATCCCCCACCAACAACAACTGGGCATCCTTGGCTACTGCCTTCAACAAAGAATTCGCCAAAAACAAATCCAACATCGAAGCCTCATCTACCACAATCGCCGAATGGGGCAACGGCTCCTCCATCCCCCGCTTAAACCCTCTAGTCCCCGGATCAAACTCCAACAACCGGTGAATCGTCTTAGCCTCCAGCCCCGCCATCTCTGCTAGTCGCTGTGCCGCCCGACCAGTAGGAGCCGCCAAAGCAATCTTCTTACCCATCGCTTTCCACAGAGCAACGATCGTGCGGGTACAAAAAGTCTTGCCACAACCCGGACCACCCGTCAGAATCATCACCCGCTCTGTCGCCGCCATCTCCACTGCCTGCTGTTGCTCTGGTGACAGACTGATTTTATGACTTTGAGTAAATCGATCGATCCAGCTCCGCACCCGCGCCATATCCACCGCCGGAGACTGTTGCAACAAATCCAAAGTCAAATTTGCCAAACTCTGCTCAGTGTAGAAAAAGCTGGGCTGAAAATACAGCGGAATATCCCCCACCACTTCCACCATCAAATCCTGCTGCCGCCCCATTTCATCCAATAGCTCTAACACCGCCTCAGAGGTTGCTGGATATTCTGCTGTGGTTAACTTGGCGATCGATAACTCCACTAGCTCCGGCTGGGGCAAAAAGCAATGACCATGCTCCGCCGCCTCC
>JAYUSV010000069.1:0-2669 GCA_043755495.1 Synechococcales cyanobacterium | reverse complement strand
GTTTGCTCGTTTCCGACCTGCGTACACGTTTGGTCTGAGGCGACCTCAGACCAAACGTGGCAGGTTATCCAACCTCAAACCCCAAACGTTGCACGTTGTGTGGCTCGGTTGTAATCGTCAACTCACTCGGCTTTCATCCCGACACTCACCGAAGCGGTAGAGCGCGGGGCTTCCCGCCTGTAAGCTAAATCATCTAGGCCACCGAGAGATTGTGGGTGAATGTGGTCAATTTCAAACAGCGAGGCGCTGAGGTCTTCAGCAGAATGACAGTATTCGCAGATTGAATTTGCGCGTTGCCTGACCTGTTGGCGAATTAATCGCGGTAGTGACATGGAAGTTTATGGTTGTGCAATGACTTGGGCATTCAAAAACGTAAAAATCTGATCTAAGTCCAAGATTCCAGCTAGTTCTGCCCGCTCTTCGTCGCTCAACTGATTTGCTTTCAGCCGAGCGTTCAAATCATCCAACCGATTTTGTAACATTTCTGAAAATTTATACAAGTAAAAATTGCGGACTTTTTCCATCCGAATGTCAGTTGTTACCCAAGAGGAGGGCTTTACCATAGTCTCCGTAATCATCAGCCTTACTATATGAGAGTACATTCATTATATCGAACCAATGACATTTGCCATCGATCGAGCTGAATCCAAGAAACATTTGGCGATCGGGTTGCCCCATTGGGCAGCGTAAACCCCGCACTAGAATCAAAAACCTCTCCAGTCTCATTTTCCTCTGCCCACCGAGTCACCTGGTAACTCAGCTTGTTATTTCGATTTCCGGTATCCGCAAAAGTCGGCGGCATCACAATCACTTCTCCTTGGGCGGAATGCTCGATCCGCAAATCTGCATTGCACCGACAAAACTCATAAAATTGTTCTGCACTCATTTCTGGCAAAGTCATGAGTGCAGAAAGATCTACCTTCATTGATGATGATTCACTTTGAAGCTGTAGGCTGGTCATACCTTTACCATCTGCTAACGTGTACTCTATTATATAAACATGCACGATTAAATACAAAAATACTTGATTAAGGGATATTCGGATGAATACCTATGCGATCAATTTTAGCAATGTGGTCAGTTTGAGTGATGAGCAGTTCTACCAGCTCTGTCGAAATAACCCAGACCTCAAGTTTGAACGTAGTGCCCAAGGAGATTTGATTATTATGCCCCCTACTGGTGGAGATACTGGCCGTTGCAACCTAGAACTTGGTGCAGATTTTGCCATTTGGAATCGTCGATCGAAGTTGGGGGTGTGCTTTGATTCTTCTACTTGTTTTAAGTTTCCCAATGGAGCCGATCGATCTCCAGATATTTCGTGGATTCGGCAAGAACGCTGGGATAGTCTGAGTGACCAGCAGAAAGCTAAGTTTCCTCCGATCGCTCCAGATTTTGTGCTGGAGCTGATGTCACCGACTGATACTTTACCGGAGACTCAGGCCAAAATGCGTGAATATCTGGAGAATGAGGTGCGGCTGGGCTGGTTAATTAATAGAAAAAGTCAGACGGTGGAGATTTATCGATCGGGTCAGGAAGAAGTAGAGGTTTTGGTGTCTCCTTTGGAATTATTTGGTGAAGATGTTTTGCCTGATTTTGTCTTAAGCACCGAAATACTTTGGTAATTATTGCCGCCGAATTCAACTTTTTTAGCGCGATATTGATAGCCAGTTCTCAATATCACGGGTACACTGGGGTTGTGTATTGTAAGCTGCTGTAAAACTATGTCTATGATTCAGATTCGGGAACAAGGGGTAGTCGAGAAGGGCTTTGAAGTATCGCTGCACATTGATGGTCAAGACTATGGGCGAGTAGTGGTTAAAGCGCCTTTTGCCGATCGGCCTCAGCAAGATGCTGATTTGACCTGGTATTTTGAAAAGTGGCTGCGGATGCCGTTTGCAGATCAGGTGCGGGCAGCTCGATCGGCTACAAGCGTCCGTGATTACGGGGTGAGCTTGTTTGAGCAGGTGTTTGCCGACAGACATGCCTACAGCGCTTACGATCGACTCAAAAATGATCTAGAAAATTTGGAGATCGAAGTTATTGGGGCAACCGCCGATTTTCAGGCTTGGCACTGGGAGGCGCTGCGTGATCCGGGTTTGCCCCGTCCACTGGCGGTGGATTGTCGGCTGGTTCGTAAGCATACCCAACGAACGGTGATCGCGGCGGTGGTGAAGCCCTGGCCGGTGGTGAATGTGCTGCTGGTGACGGCGCGGCCAGGTGAGGAAGATGATGTGGCCTATCGGACTATTTCTCGATCGATGGTAGAAGCCGTCAAAGATGCGCGGCTGCGGGTAAATATTGAAATTTTGCGTCCGGCGACCTATAAAGCTTTGACTGAAAGGCTGACAGAGCGCGGGGCAGGCTATTATCACGTTTTGCATTTTGATGGTCATGGGGCTTTGATGACCTATGAGCAATATTTGACTGGGTTTAGGGGCGATCGACTGTCGTTTCAGCGGGGCTATGGGCTGGGGAATTTGGCGGAATACGCGGGTAGCAAGGCTTTTTTGTCTTTTGAGGGAGATGCTAAGGGGCAGTCTGTGTATGTGGAAGCAACGGAGCTGACGGCTTTGCTGCAAGGTAAGCAGATTCCGATTTGTATTTTGAATGCTTGCCAGTCGGCGATGCAGTTGGCGGACGGGCGCGAAACTAGCTTGGGCAGCCAGTTG
>JAYUSV010000068.1:0-2675 GCA_043755495.1 Synechococcales cyanobacterium | reverse complement strand
CGAGCATCTCCAGACCTACCAGTTAAAAACCCAATTATGCTTTTTCGTACCATTGCTCTGCTTTTCCTCGTCATTTTTACTGCCACTGTTGCCATAACCCAAAAATCTCTGGCTTATAGCCCCTTAGATTCACCGCCAGTAACATCAGCCGCGATTGCACCGGTCACTGAGCCATTGATCTCATCTGGCTTGGAGCCAGCATCTTTTCCTGAAATTACCTCAACAGCAAAAAATTCGGCGGTTGATGGGGCAGCGCAGTTAGTTGCCCAAGCTGGAAACAATTATGCTGGTCGGGCATTGGCTCCCAATGAACGTACTATCATTGAAAACTTTTTGCGATCGAAGAATATCAGCACCACTTCACCCTTCTCACCTCCTGGCAAACCGCGTTTTATTCTCCATGACACCGCCGTAATTTTACCCCCAGCCCGTTTAGAGAGAGAGAAATTTGAAGGCAGAGGCCCATTGGGTTTAGGTGTAAGTATCTATGCGCCTCGGGGCAGCAATGCAATTATGGCACGCCCCAACTTTTATGAGCTGCGTCGCCCCACCACTACCGAATTTGAGAAAGCTTCAGATGTATTAAACCAAAGTCGGCGAGAGGATCTGTTTCGGCGGATTTGGCGATCGGCTAATTCTGCTGGTCGCAGACAAGGATTAGATCAGGCTTTAAGTAACTTGAGATTGCAGCCCGATGAAATTGCCAAGGAGCAAAAAAAAGCGGTCAATCAACTAGAGAACAATAGTAAAATTTTTACCACTGGTACTTGGACAGCAGAAACAATTTGCAATATTTATGAAGGTGGCAATAAATCGATCGCGCTTTCTAGTGATTTAGGAGCAGCCTGTGGTGCAGCAAGAAACTATTTTAATACGCGCAATGAGCGGGTGAAAAACTCCGTACCGATCGAGATTTTACAGGTGGGTGCCAAGAGCGATCGGGGCAACCAAAATAGCTGTACGGGCAGCAATAGTAATTTGATTCCTTTCTCCAGACCGCCTTATACCCAAGTGCAATATGACAATGTGGTGATGCAATATCTACGATCGACTTTTTTGGCTGGTAAGTTTCCTGAAACCACTACTCACTTTGCCCTTGATCATGGATTACCAGACGGCCACTGCGATCCACGTTGTTTTAATGTGAATAAGATGTACAAATCAGTCTCTACTGTTTTAGGACATCCTCAGGGCAGTAAATATGGTATTAATCCTAGTTATGGCAAATCCTCTGGCTCTAACAATATCTGGTGGGACAATAATTTCTGCCACAGCTCACCGCCTCAGTAGATAATTTTCGCTCTAAATCATCAGTTACATAAATCCATTGCTCAAAATCAGCAATGGATATTTCGCTATGAAGAAACTCCAAAAACTTGCATTTCACAAAATCCGGGATAATTTTCTTTAATTCAGGTTAGGTTCAGTGATCGAAAAGCGGGAATAGTTAACCATTGGATCTTCGCCAGGGATTGCCACCATGCCCGTTTTGATATCCTCAAAATAAAACATGCCTCCATAGCGCCCATCAATCTCTACTGGCCCATGAAAGAATCGCTGTTTGGCAAGATAAATCGACATAAACTCAACGGTTATCTTATCGGCTTTACCTGCATACATTTCCTTGCAACAATTGATTAAAGCTGCCTCTAGCACTTCATCCCGCAACGGCGCACCCATATCGGTAAATTCCTGGTGATCAGCAAAATGATCCATGTAAAATTCCCAGATATCAGCGAGTTTAGGTTCTTGCTTAAGTTTCTGTTTGAGCTTTTGCAAAAGATTGATATTCATGCAAGTTACCTCTAGTTGTGTCAAAATACTACCGAATCCATTGCCAAAGCGCCAGCCCTAGGAAGATCTATGACTGCTCAAACCTCCAAAATTGTCTATACTCTCACCGACGAAGCACCAGCTTTAGCCACCTACTCATTTTTGCCGATCGTCCAGGCATTTACCCAGGCAGCTAAAGTATCGATCGAAACCAGCGATATCTCATTGGCTGGGCGGATCATCGCTAACTTCCCCGAAGGTTTGACAGCAGAGCAACAGCAACCCGATGCCCTGGCGCTTCTTGGTGAACTAGCCCAGACCCCAGCAGCCAACATTATCAAACTGCCCAACATTAGCGCTTCCCTGCCTCAGCTCACAGATGCCATTCAAGAGTTACAAGAGCAGGGCTACAACATTCCCAACTACCCAGCAGAACCCAAAGACGAAGCCGAGCAGGCGATTAAGCTACGGTATGCCAGAATACTGGGCAGCGCCGTGAACCCAGTGTTACGAGAAGGAAACTCCGATCGACGAGTAGCCGCAGCCGTCAAACAATACGCCCAAAAGAATCCTCACCAAGTTGGTGCCTGGAAAAAAGATTCCAAATCTCACGTTGCCCACATGAACAACGGTGACTTTTATGGCAGTGAGCAGTCCAAGGTAGTCGCCGAGGCTGGAGTGGTGAAAATTGAGCTAGTAGCCGCCGATGGAGCCGTGACGGTGTTGAAGGAGCAGACAGCCGTGACTGCAGGAGAAATTATTGATGCAACCATGATGAGTGTTGCTGCTTTGCGGGCTTTCTATGAAAAGGAAATTAAGGCAGCTAAAGATGAAGATATTTTGCTGTCGCTGCATGTAAAAGCGACCATGATGAAAGTCTCTGACCCAATTTTATTTGGTCA
>JAYUSV010000067.1:0-7902 GCA_043755495.1 Synechococcales cyanobacterium | reverse complement strand
ATGAAAGAATTTGGTGGCTTCATTTCATTAGAAAAGGGTTTGAATGTTGCTGCCGAGCGCAAAGCAATAAAGGCTGCCAATTGGCTTGAGGATGGGATGAACGGCAGAGATCTATCTAGCATCCAAGAAAATGAAAACTCCATTACTTTACAAACAGATAAGACAACAATCAATGCAGAACAGAACTCAAACGGCAAAACCCCTGATTATGGTGAATCAGCTAGTTCAACCAAAAACTTGAGCGCAACAACAGCCGAAAGTAATGAGCAAGCTAACCAGCCAATGCCAGAAGAATCTATTGCCAGCAGACGTTATCAAGCAATCAAAATTCTTCTAGAAGAAGAAGGTATGGAGGAAGGGAAAACCTCTGATTGGATCAAGGGAATTCTGTACACTGCGGCTGGAACTGGTTTGGAGAAACAAGACATTAAAGATATTGTTGAGCAAATTCCAGGAATACCAGCAAATCAAGCTGCCAATTTGGTTGACGGCTTATCTCAAAGACAAATGTAGGCTCAAAATTCCAGTAAATCATTTCCAAAGCATTACTGGGCATTGCCTCGCAACTAGCTCAGTTCTTTAAAGTAGCATCGGTGGCAACTGGCACTGTAGTCATATTAGTGAGCTGACCTCTTTGATCGAAATCCAAGAAATATTTTGACCCATCTAAATCATAAACGCCAATGCATCTGCCATGTGAACATTGATCGGCTAAAATCTGAAAGTTGCCAATGGATCTACCCATGACCACCGAATTCAAAATTTGCTTTGCCCCGATCGAACTCCAAACAGCCTATGACCTAGCCGACAACGGAGCCAACGGAGCAGTGGTCGTCATGAGCGGCATGGTACGCAACCAAACCGAGGGGCGACCAGTAGAATACTTAGAATATCAAGCCTACGAACCAATGGCTTTGAGAGTTTTTGCCCAAATCGCCAGCGAAGTTAACCAAAAATGGCCGATTGTCACTCGTATTATTATTCACCACCGCATTGGTAAACTGCGCGTCGGCGAAATCAGCGTGCTAATCGCCATCGGCTCCCCCCACCGAGGCGAAGCTTTTGCTGCCTGCCAATACACGATCGACACCCTCAAACACCAAGCCCCTATTTGGAAAAAAGAACATTGGAGCGACGGTAGCAGTAGCTGGGTGAGCATCGGAGCCTGCGAGGAAAATCATCAGCCATGAAGCAACTGCCAGGGAAAATTAACGCTAAACCATGGCTAATTTGGATTATTTTGCTCCTGATCGGATTAGGAATTATTGATCGATCGATCGCCACCCTGCAAATTGACCAGTGGTGGTTTAGCTCGACGAACTATCTGCAAAACTGGCAACGCCAAATTCAAACTCAAACCTGGTTAGCAATTTTAGGTAGCAGCTTATCTGGCCTGTGGTTAGTAGTTAACTACATTTACGGCAAACGTTGGCAATCAGAAAGCCCCGCATTTTCTCTAACTATCCCTCTAGCCGCTGCACCTCTGGAAAATAAACAACCGCCACCTTCGCGGCTGGGAATATTACTAAGCTTCTCGATCGGCAGCGGCATTTTAGCCACTGCCACTACCCTTTATCCTCTCTGGTCAACCTGGCCACTCCCTAAAATTCTTTGGTTCTGGCCGGTCGTAACACTGGTTTGCTCGATCGCCACTATCCTGCGGCCATTAATAGTCATGACACCATTAATTATCGCTACCAGTGCTGGCTGGGGATATTTTTGGGCAAACCATTGGCCACAGGTGCTCCCGGCTTTTGCTGCTACCTCTTTTCAACAAAAGGAACCGGTGTTTGATCGAGATATTAGCTTCTATGTTTTTCAGCTTCCGCTACAAGAACTAGCCGATCAATTTGCCCTAAACCTGAGCCTGGGTGCTTTAGCCATGGCCACCCTCATCTATCTCCGCCCCCATATCAGCGATGGCTGGATTGGGAAACTGCCGCTCCATCAACATCGTCATTTGGCTTTTTTGGGTGGGGTAGTCGTTTGGTCGGTCGCCCATCACTTTTCTTTAGCACGCTATCAACTACTTTATTCGCAGCGGGGGGTGGTATATGGTGCTGGCTACGCCGATCTGTGGGGATATTTGCCGATTTACAATCTGTTGCTAGCCATTAACTGCATGATTGGAGTTGGCTGTTGGCTCTGGGCTACTGGTATTTGGCGATCGGGTTTCTGGAAAATTCCTCGGCAAATTTGGCTACCAATAATAGGTATAGTTTCCCTGATCTTTGGTCTACCCTGGTTCATCCAGTGGGGGTTGGTTTCCGCCAACGAACTAGCGATCGAAAAGCCATACATTCAACGCAACATCGCCTTTACTCGCCAAGCCTTTGCCCTAGACAAAATAGATATCCAAACCTTTGACCCCAGCGGCAATCTGACTGCCAAAGATATCGTCACTAATGCTGCCACCATCAAAAATATTCGGCTCTGGGATGCCCGCCCCTTGCTTCAGAGTAACCGCCAACTCCAACAAATTCGCCCCTACTACAAGTTTGCCAATGCCGACATCGATCGCTATCCCATTAACAAAGATCTTCAGCAAGTTATTCTCTCTGCCCGCGAAATTGATGGTCAAAGTCTAACCGGCAAAGCCCAAACCTGGATCAACAGTCACCTTGTTTATACTCATGGCTATGGCTATACTGTTAGCCCCGTTAACCGAGCTGCTGCTGGTGGATTGCCCGATTATTTAGTTAAAGACATTGGCAACAGCAAACTTCCCATCCCAGACCCAGTAATTTCTGTGGCCGAACCGCGAATTTACTATGGTGAAATTACCGACAACTACATTTTTGCGCCATCTATAGTACCAGAATTAGATTATCCTAGCGGCAGTGATAATATTTATAATTCTTACAATGGCCAGGGCGGAATCACCATGAATAGTTGGTGGCGACGTTGGATTAGCTCGCGTTATCTGCAAGATTGGGAAGTTTTGTTTACCAAAAACTTCACCCCCAAAACCCAGCTTTTACTGCATCGATCGATTGTTGATCGAGTCCATAAACTTGCTCCTTGGCTGCTGCTAGATCAAGATCCTTACCTGGCGATCGCCAAGTCACCCCAAACCAAAGCTAATCACTTGTACTGGATTTTAGATGGCTATACAACCAGTGATCATTACCCTTATGCTGATCCTGGCAAAGGACAATTCAACTACATTCGTAATTCAGTGAAGGTATCGATCGATGCCTACGATGGCAGTACCCAATTTTATATCAGCGACCAGCAAGACCCCATTTTACAAACTTGGCGCAAAATTCTGCCGGATATGTGGCAGCCACTGAAGAATATGCCAATAAGTCTACGTAGCCATTTGCGATATCCCACCGATCTGTTTCAGATCCAGTCCGATCGACTACGTACTTACCACATGCAAGATCCGCAGGTTTTCTATAACCGCGAAGACCTCTGGCAAATACCCCAAGAAATTTACGGAGGTAAATCTCAAGCTGTTCAGCCATACTATGTTATTACCAAGCTACCAACGGCTGCCGATGAAGAGTTTTTGTTACTGTCACCATTTACTCCCAATCAGCGCACAAATTTAATTGCTTGGTTAGCTGCGCGATCAGATGGGGAACAATATGGGAAGCTATTGCTTTACCAATTTCCTAAGCAGCAGCTAGTTTATGGTACCGAACAAATCGAATCGCTAATTGATCAAGACCCAGCAATTTCACAGCAAATCGGGCTGTGGAACCGTCAGGGGATGAGTGCTGTCAAAGGCAATCTGCTGGTGATTCCGATTGAACGTTCGTTGCTATATGTAGAGCCCCTGTATCTGGAAGCCCAACAAAACTCTCTGCCCACCCTGGGAAGAGTAATTGTAGTTTACCGCGATCGGATTAGTATGGCCGAGACTCTTAACCAAGCTCTGCAAAATATCTTTCCGGCTGGCTCCAAATCTTGAATCGTGTTTAGTCTTCACAGTTTTAATTTTCACAATCTACTATTAATTCTTCTGCCAATACCCAGCTCGTATGAACATCATTAATCGGGATATATTCGATCAAATAGTAGCCTACTTAGAGCATCATGATGATTCGCTAAAAATCAAGAAGATGCTCTATTGCCTGTGTACTGGCCGTTGGGAGCGCAACAAAGATTTTTTAGACTCAATTAATTGCTACCATTTTGCTGAGTATGTGGTCAAAGAAATTGATACCCATCAGCAACTCAAAGAAAAGCTGTTTACGCTGTTAAAAAGTGTGAATAAGCCTCAAGAATATGTGAGCATTGCCAAGATTATTTATAGTGCTTTAGGCCAAATTTATCCTGACTTTCATCGATTGTATTCCACTGATTTGGGCGCGCAGCAATTGCGAGCAACGCAGCCATCAGAACCTGTGGCTGAAGTCAAATCAACTGCGATCGAGTTCGATGCTTTTGAGCTGCGCCAAAAAGTGATGAGCTATTCTAACCCGCTACGGGTCAAAACCATGCTGCACATGATTTTACACCCCGAAGAGTTTCTGGATGGTCGCAAAATAAATCAACATTTGCTAGATGCTTTGCTAACTGAGTTTATTCAAAAATATCCCAGAATTCAAGAAGTCGAAGAACTGCTTAGCGAAGCGGTAGAATTGTTAGATGATGTAGAAGAATATGGTAAAGCTGCTACTGGTCTAATACAGTCTTTAATGACTGTATATAGCGTTTCATCCAGACCGATCGGGATGGCCTTGGCTTAGCTCATTCGGCATTTTTTTCGGTGGTGCGATTATTGCGCTGTGTCACCCATTCTTGCACCACTAAAGTCAGTAAACCCAACAGGGCTAACAGCAGTGCTGCGGCGAAAGCTGCTTGGGTTTGATATTGCTTGTAGGCATCTTCTACATACAAAGACAGCGTTTGGGTTTTATGGGCAATGTTGCCCGAAACCACCGATACCGCACCAAACTCTCCCAGCGCTCTAGCATTCGTAAGAATAATTCCATAGAGCAAACCCCAGCGCAGATTGGGCAAAGTGACCCGCCAGAAAATTTGCCATTCGTTGGCTCCTAGAGTGCGAGCAGCTTCTTCTTGTTCGGTGCCTATTTCTTCTAAGACGGGGATTACTTCTTTGGCGATAAATGGCAGAGTAGTAAAAGCGGTAGCCAAAATCATTCCTGGCCAAGCAAAAATAATCTGAATGCCGATCGCCTGAAAAAATCCGCCCAACCAGCCCCGATTGCCGTAGAGCAAAATCATCATTAATCCCACTACTACCGGTGAAATCGAAAAAGGCAGGTCTAACAATGTAATTAAAAATGTTCGCCCCGGAAACCGGTGGCGGGCAATTACCCAGGCGGCTGAGAGGCCAAAGACAATGTTGATAGGTAATACCAACAGAGCAATTGCCAGAGTCAAACCCAAAGCGTGTAAAAACTCTGGGTTGCTATAGGCTGTGGCCAAGCCACCCAGACCGCCACTAAAAGCCTGAATGACCACATTACCGGCTGGAATCAGGATGATCAGGGCTAAGTAGCCAATGGCGATCCCAATAATCCAGCCCTGATAGCGAGAATTGCGCTGCATTAGATATCTAACTCAGACATATCGAGTTTGGAGCCATAGGTTTCGATAAATTCCCGGCGGGGAGCTACTCGATCGCCCATGAGGATGGTAAAAATCCGATCGGCTTCGGCGGCATCTTGAATTTCGATCCGTTTCATCGATCGAGTCTCGGGGTTCATGGTAGTGTCCCAAAGCTGTTGGGGCATCATTTCCCCCAAGCCTTTAAAACGCTGGATAGTGTAGTTAGCGTTGGCCGGGAATGTAGCAATCTGAGCTTGTAACTCTCGATCGCTGTAGCAATAGAAGTGGTTTTTACCGCGCTCTAATTTATACAGCGGTGGACAGGCAATATAGACAAATCCTTGATCGATTAAGTCCCGCTGATAACGATAGAAGAAAGTGAGCAGCAAGGTACGAATGTGGGCACCATCTACGTCTGCATCGGTCATCAGGCATACCCGGTGGTAGCGCAAATTAGCAATGTTGAATTCTTCGCCTTTAACTCCGAGTCCTAACGCGGCAATCAAAGATTGGACTTCGTTGTTCTTATAAATCCTGGCATCATCGGTCTTTTCGATGTTCAAGATTTTACCCCGCAGTGGCAAGATTGCTTGGGTCCGTCGATCGCGCCCTTGCTTGGCACTGTTATGAACAAATACGCCACTGGCTAGCGCGAAGTTATGGGTATGAGGAACTTCAATGTCATAGACATCAAATCTTTGATTTACCTTGCTTACTGATGTAATACGGCATTCATTTTGACCAGCAAGTTTCTGCGATAGCGGCATCAGAGAATGCTTATTATTCAACTGTGCAGCAGGCTTGTAACTGCCATCACGCAGCATGAATCTATGATCCGGAGTGCAAATTATTTGCTCCCCATTGTCCAAAGTCACCTTAACTACCTGAGCTTGATGTTTGGTAATTCGAGGATGCAAGATTTTTTCGATACCAACAGTGCCATTGTCACGAATGGTATAGCAGAAATGCTCTTGACCAACTTGTTGTTCTTGAACAATTTCCTTGAAACTGAGATTACGACCATCGGCTAGAGAGACAAGGGTGTCACCATGAAAACAACCACCCGCAGAATCTCCTTCCACGATGAAGATCTCCGATTCACTGGGGTCTTTAGAGCTACAGTCGGCCAGCTTGCCAGGTAATGGCGAAGATTCTAGCACCGACTTACGACGAACTAAATCGCGTGCTCTGCGAGCAGCTTCGGCGGCATTAAATGCTTGGAGAGCCTTCTCTAAAATAGAATCGGCAATATGTGGCCGGAACTCCAAAAATTCAGTGAGCGTTTCTCCCACAATTGTTTCCACAATCCCACGCACTTCTGAGTTGCCCAGCTTGGTCTTAGTTTGCCCCTCAAACTCTGGGTTAGGCACCTTCACCGAAACGATCGCCGTCAGACCTTCTCGAATATTTTCTCCACCCAAATTAGCATCACCCTCTTTGAGCTTCTTGCGCTTGCGCCCGATCGAGTTAATCGTCCGCGTCAATACCGCTTTTAAGCCTTCTAAGTGAGTACCGCCTTCCTTGGTCTTAATGTTGTTCGCAAAGCCCAATAAGTTATCGGTATAAGCATCCGAACACCATTGCAGCGCAACTTCTACTTGCACCTTATTTTTCTCACCCTGCACATAGATAATTTCTTCGTGCAGTGCCTGTTTATCTTCATTGATGTGGCTAATATACTCTTTGATTCCACCTTCGTATAGATAGGTTTCATTGCGAGGTGTAAAACCTTCACCAGTACGCAAATCGGCAAAAGAAATCTTGATGCCAGCATTCAGATAGGCCAATTCACGAAAGCGAATGGTCAAAATATCATAATCAAACTCAATACCATGGGTAAAAATGGTGGTATCGGGCATGAAAGTTACCGAGGTACCAGTTCGATCGGCCTTATCGGTAGGTACTGTAACTAACCCACCCACAGGAATACCCTTGGCAAATTTTTGGGTGTACATGTTCTGCTCTCGCCAGACATTCACCTCTAAGTCGGCAGACAGCGCATTTACGACCGAAACCCCTACCCCATGCAGACCACCAGATACTGAATAACCGCCGTCGCCAAACTTGCCCCCGGCGTGCAGCACAGTCAAAACTGTTTCCAGGGTAGTTTTACCAGTCTGGGGGTGAATCTCGGTGGGAATACCCCGGCCATCATCAACCACTGTAATCGAGCCGTCAGCGTTGATTGAAGCCTCAATATTTTTGCAATATCCCGCTAGGGCTTCATCGATCGAGTTGTCCACAACCTCGTATACTAGGTGGTGCAGACCCAACGACGTGGTGTTACCAATGTACATGCCCGGTCGCACGCGCACCGCCTCAAGCCCTTCTAGGACTCTAATTTGGCTACTGCCATATTCACCGGTCATTACATCA
>JAYUSV010000066.1:0-2680 GCA_043755495.1 Synechococcales cyanobacterium | reverse complement strand
CTTAGTCCAAGCATCACAGCACTTTTGATTACTGCTTAAAAGGTATACCGCAGACTTTTCTTTGATTGAGTAAGATTGATCAAGTTTTTACAAGCGGTCATTCTAGCCTGAATTAGGTAAATTGTTATGACAGATGATGAATTAAGAACTTTGGTCGCAGGCTTAGCCGTCGCCACTGCCAGAAACACCGAAAATATTGATCGAAATGCTGCGGCAATCGATCGAAGCACCGAAAATATTGATCGAAATGCTGCGGCGATTGATCTAAATACTGAAGCAGTTAAGAGCTTGAGGGAATCCATTCAGATTCAAGCTCGGAGTATTGAGAATATGCGGGAAAATTTAAGCTATAACGCTCAGATTGTCGCTGATGGCCTGGAGTTGGCAGCAGCATCTAATCGGACGGCATCTGCTGCGATGGAGCTTTCTGCTGGGGCTATGGAATTATCTGCAAACACCATGAGAGCCATTGATAAATTGGGGGATGAAATTTCTGACCTTAAACAAATTGTCGGCATTGTGATTAATGATAGTCGTGCTGACCGATCTCGGATCGTTAACCTCGAAGGCCAAAACTAGCAGGAGGTTTGGGTAGGCATTAGAATTAATGTCCTGTTCTAGTTGACTTTGGATGATCGCCCAACATGAAAAACAAAAAAATCTATGGATATTGGGGTTTGGTTGGGTTAGCCCTGATTTTGATCGGCTGTCAAAACCAATCCAACATCCAAAAAGCGTCGCCACTCCCAAGTCCTACCGTAACCAACAAAATCACTGTCCCAACTACCACCAAATCTGCCACTTTACCGCCAGTAACTCCTGGCTGGCGAAGGTTTCAGTTTACTGGCATAATCATAGATTTCCCACCCGCTTACTTGGTGGGCAGCGATGAAGCCCAAAATAAATGGCAAGACCTAACGGCCTTGGGTATAGAAGAACAATCGATCGCCGCACTTCTAGAGAAATTCGTTGCCCCAGCTAAGATTTTCGCAGTTGATAAAACCACGATCGAACACAATTTTGTCACCAACATGATGATTTCGATCGATAACAGCAGCAAAGCAAAAAGCCTTGATAACTATGGAGCCGTTGCTGCCCAAAAATTAACTACAGAATGGCAAATTAAAAAACAAGATAAAGTAGCCGATCAACTGCGCATTCAAGCTACCAGTAAAGATCCAGCAAAGCCAGTGAGTTTAGTTGCATATGTGGCTAGCAGCAAGGACAAGTTTTGGCTAACCATTTTTACTACGGCAACCGATCGAGTAGATAAACAGATACCAGAATTTGACTTGATCATCAAATCAATACATTTTGATTAAAATCCTTTTGATCATAGATTGAAATCTAAACACTATCAGTACTAAAATCTCCACACATCCAAACCAACTTACCCAGCAAATCACCAAGTGGGTCTAAGGAGTAATCTTTTAAGTCTACAGTCATCTGATTTCCATCTAGCTTGAGAAAACGCCATAGCAAACCACTGGTAACACAGCCATAAATTGGAGCTGCCGCTTCTCCAGCTTTCTCATTAAACCGCCTAGCAGCCTCCATCTCTGCCATACATTGACCCATGCCGCTATTGATATCAGCTTTTTTTGCTTCAACTAAAACTATTACTGGTGATTCAACTTCTAACTGCTCAGTCGATCGAGTAATTAAAAAATCACAAATTCCCACCAACCCGACAGAGGCATCGACAGTAAAATCTTGCCCCGAAAACAAACTTATCTGACGCTGCAAATATTTCCGCACTTCCACCAAAATCGGGCTAATTATCAGCTCCGATTTAGCCTTTTCACTAGGTGAAGCTACTGCTAAAGGCAGCGTCTCATCTAAAATTTCTAGCAAAGTTGAACTAGGCAGCACTGGTGTAATCAGCGGGAAAAAGGTTTTGCCCTCGATCGTCGCAATACCAAAGGTCTGTTTGACTTTACCAACAGTGAAATCGCTATACGACATGATTTTTCGCCAGTTGGCAGTACTTTATCTTTTTGATTTTAGCGACTACTGGGCAGACTTCAAGATAAGTCTATCTGTTGGCGGAAATAGAATATTAATCGAAGTCCATATCTTTCCGTAGCTCTTTGTTGGCTTTATAACCAGCCTTCATGCGACCGAAGTTAACTTTAAACTCATCCAAGCCCCAAAAACTACCATCGGTATCTTCCCAAGAAGCCGACAAAATACCGTAGGTCAAACCCATGACCCCTAAACCCAAACATCCCATGCTGACCAACAATACTACGACGTTCGGCAATCTCATGCCATTCAACGCCAAAAAATAAGCCCCAATAAATATGCCAATTCCCATTACCGTGGGGATACCGCTGCAAACCACCGATCGAGTAATCATCCGCTTACTCACCGGCTCTGGGATGCGGTTATTTGCACTAGATCGAGGGCGCTCTGGCTTGTTCATAACCACCGGTGGACGCTTTTTCGCGGCAGCCTTAGCTGCCTTAGGCTTTTTGGCAGTATCTGGCTCAAATGGCAAAGGCTTACGCGGTTCTTCAGTCATGAGAAAAGCTCGAAAAAATATTCTTTTAGCCTAACAAAAAATTGCCCCCAAAGTAGGGGGTTGAAAAGCAGGGAGTTCGACAAAGTTTGAGCGAACTCCAATCGCTCAAACTAACCCCGGATACCGAGTCTAGCAATGAGTGCTTCGTAACGAGAT
>JAYUSV010000065.1:0-2685 GCA_043755495.1 Synechococcales cyanobacterium | reverse complement strand
CTGTTTCGGCGGATGGTGGCGGATGGTTCTGATTTACAGGAAGCGACCGGTAGTGACACCCAAATTAGTCAGCGCCCGAAGGATGAGGCGGCCTGTGGTTTGGTGCTAGAAAAGAGTAAGTTGCAAGGCTTAGATCGCAAGGCTAAAGATCCGCTGATTGCAGGTGAAAATTGCCGCATCAATGGCCAGAATGTGGGCTTCGATCAACGGATGAGTGCCGATGGTGACGATATTACTTCGATCGAAGCGCCTCCTCAGCTCGATCGGCTAATAGACTTTATTAATTCTTTTAATGAGGGCATTAAAGATCTAGGCATTGAGGAAGAGATCAAGCCATTTAGTCAGTATCGTAAAGGTTCTGGGTTGGAGGCGGGCTATTCCGAGGAGCTGTTTGATAAAACCATGACGGAGCTGCGCAGTACGCTGATTAATATCAATAATGGCGATGGCGAACAGTTGCGGGTGGAGCCACCGTTTATTTTGGGTCTAAAAGCTCTGATGAAGGTGCTGGCTCGTGAATGGGCTGGTAAATAGTTCAAACTTGGTCTTAGCTTGCTAAGACCAAGCTGATTGATTCAGGGGTGGATTTTATTGAGGGTGCCATGACAAAATGTTTAGTATGTAATAACAGTTCTAATAAAGAACAAATACCTTATTGCCAAAAGTGTGGTTGGCCAATGGGAATTGCTGCGGCGATGCCCAAGCACGTAGAACTATATCAAGCTATTCTAGCTTGGGCTACTCAAGCTTATAAAGACAATCAGCAATTGAAAAACAGCATTGATTCTTCAGCTTCAGCAATGAATGCTCAGCTTCAAGACAATCTAGAGCATGTTCAGGTACAAAATTCTCCAGATCTGGAGTTGTTACAGTCAGAGTTGGCCGATCTCAGTAGTCGTATCAAAATCGTAGAAGATGATTATAGTCAAAGAAGCCTAGAAACAAATTCCTCAGATGAAAAAGCCAAGCTAGCCACACATGTGCAATCCCATACAAATGCAATTCGTGATATTAAAGATTTCTTAGGTAAGCAAAATTCACAAAATCAAAAGCTAGATGATTTCAAACAGTTCAGTGAAAAAGCCTTGCAGGATTTAAACAGGGAACAACAGCGGCAGAGTGGAGAAATCAACATCCTGAAATCTGCTCTGGCTGGTCGTAATACTAATCAAGCCACAGCGATCACCAGTGGTGCAAGCGGAGCTGTCGCATCCAGCACAAGTGAACCGATCGGTGCTTCTCTGAAAGAAATAAGTAATGCAAAGGTTGTTTCGGGTCTTTTGAGTTCGGGTAACTTTGCACAGAAAGAACCAGATTTACTTAAGGAGTACAACAGCAATCCTCAAGAAGTGCCCAAGTCTCTGCGGGATGGCTCTAAGAATGTTTCGATCGCGGATGAAGCTGTGGCCAGAATCCGGGATGGTGATGCATCTAATATTACTTTTAAACTTAACCGCAGCGGCAATTTTTTAATTATTTCCCGAGGAGGCTACTGTTACTTGGTGCCCAATAAACAGCGCAGAATTATTCCTCAGATGTATACCGTAGCTCAGGCTCTGTATAAATGTGCTGGCTATAGCGAAAATTATCAAGATTTTCGTTTGATTAAGCCTGCGTTGGTAACGGAGGAGTCGATCGACTGTTGGAAACTAAGTCAACAAGGCACTTTAGAATTTATTTAAACTATATTTTATGAAAACCAAGCATTTATTTACTTTCTGTGTTCTTTTAGCCTTGACTAGCTCCGGGGTGTTGCTGACTGGGGAGTCTTCGATCGCCGAAGGCGCAAGCGAAGCTATCGCTCAGATTAAGCAAAATGGGGAAAGCACTTCAGGTAAAAAAGCTACTGAGCCAAAAGCTGATGAAAAGAATACCCCTTCCTCAGAAACACCAACAACAGGTAGTGCCCCCGATATTTCGGCTACATCTGTGACACCTGCTGCTAGCAATGCTGTTAAGGGTGTTAGCAAAACCGATGGTGATGATGCGTCGCCGTTTCCTTTGATTCTTGACGGCCTGAGTGGTTTGTTGCACTTATTAGAGATTGCTGGGCTGGTTTGGGCTTATCTTAAAATTCAGCAACTTACTGAGAAAAGCCGTGATAGTAGAAGCCAAATTAAGGGTTTGACAGATAGATTAAGTGCTTTTGAACAGAAACAAAAAACTCAAGGAGATCAGCTAAAAACGATCGGTTCTGAGACTGCAAATGCCCGCAATCTGACAGCTAAAATGAATGCGATCGAACAGGCTTTTTCTCAACAAAGATATAGTGGTGATGCGGGCTATGCTAGTCCTGGCTATAATTTACCCAGCCCTGAAGCTGCCAAGGCTGCTCCTACCCCGTCGGAATATCCCTTTTTGGACACTTACCGCCAGAACTCGGACAATTTCAAGAATAAATATGCGCCCAAGGTTGTCTCAGAAGATGCTGATAATCTCCAGAAACGACGATCTGGCGATTATCAAGAAATTATTTTAGGCGAAGATCGTCAAGGTAACTATTGGCTGTTTAACGATGGCAGCACTACATATCTGGTTCCCAGCCCTAAACTAAAAGTTAATGATCTGAATATTCGCACGGCTGGAGGCTTATTCACCTGTGAAAACTATACTCCGGGCTATCAACACGTCACCATTGTTCGTCCAGCGATCGTCTCGTCTCAATTAGGGGGCAATGAGCGCTGG